>NZ_LAIR01000001.1 GCF_001247745.1 Luteipulveratus halotolerans | reverse complement strand
TGTGGCCCGCCGCACCGGGCTGGACAAGGCCGAGGTCGAGGCGGTCAGGAAGGCCCACAAGGCCGGAGTGACGGGGGAGAAGGTCACTCAGCGCGAAGGCCTCTCGCTGACGGACCTGGCGCTGCTTGCGCCGTACGAGGACGACCCGGAGGCGATGGAGTTCCTGACCGCCTTCCGGTCGAGTGGTGACGGGCTCAAGCGTCGTATCGACTCCTGGCACAGCGCCAAGGAGGACGAGGCTCTGATGAGCCAGGCGCGCGAGTACTGGCAGGACAAGGGCGCACGGCTGACCAGGAAGGACTACGACGACCGGCGCCTGACCCCGAAGGAGGTCACCACGCGCGAGGGCAAGCCGCTGCCGCAGGACCCGGAGGTGCTGGCGCAGATGCCCGGGGTCGAGCTGGCGCTGAGCATCGACCGCCGACGCGGCAAGGACAAGGACGGCAACAACGTGACCGAGAAGTACGTCCGCGTGGAGGCCCTGGTCAGCAAGCCCTCCCAGAACGGCTACATGAAGCGCACCACCGACGCCCAGGGCAGCATCCTGGACGCCGAGCAGGCCAAGGAGCAGCGCCGCGCCGCGACTCAGGCCCGCAACGAGTGGGGCGAGGCCGAGCAGGCCCGCCGCGCCTTCATCGCTGGCCTGCTCGACGCGAAGACGCCGCCCACCGGGCACGAGAACATCGTCGCGGCCTGGCTCGCGCAGGGGAACCGGCCCAACCTGGTCCAGATCGCGCCGCTGTTCCACGCCGACGCCGCGCAGATCCTGCGGCAGATCAAGAGCCCCCGCACCACCGCCAAGCGCCGCCAGACGCTGGCCGCCGTCGTCGCCCTCATGCAATGGGAGGCCGGAACCAGCCTCACCACTCACAAGTACCCCGACAGCATCGACGGGCACATGATGCGAGCCCTCATCAAGGCAGGCCACCAGGCCACCGAGGCCGAGCGCAGCATCACCAAGTAGCAGCACCAGGGGAGTGAGCCGCCCCGCGCGGCTCACTCCCCGCAGCGATCGCCCACAGGGTGAGACAAAACAAGTAGGCACTACCCACTAGACCAGAAAACAAGTAGACTCTAACTATCAACCACACACAGGAGGACACCATGAGCAGCAACTTCTGGGACTCGGCCGAGGTCATCGCCGCGTACTCGCGCGCCGACGCCCTGCGCGACCGCACCCTGCACGCCCTGGACCGCACCACTGCCCAGGCCGCCGGGTTCACCGTCCCGGTGGACGCCACCGACGCCGCCTGGACCGACGCGATCGAGTGGGGGCCGACCCAGGAGAAGGCCAACCCGCGCGCCTACCAGCACCAGCGCGCGCGGCTGTGGACGTGCTCATGCTCGCCGGGATGGCCGCACGCTCCGCCGCGAGTCGGCAGGCCAGCGTCCGAGTGGGGGAGCGGTTCGCCTTCACCGTCGCCCGCGTCCCTGGCGACCGCCCCGCCGAAGAGGCCGAGGACCGCACCCTGCACCTGGTCGTCGGTGCCGACGACAGCGGCGCGATGACCTTCGTCATCATGCTCCCCGACGAGGACTGAGCGTCACCGGCGGCTCGGCCTCGGGTGGGGTCGGGCCGCCGGCCTGCGGCCGGTGGTGGCGGCCAGCCCTGGCGGGCTGTCTGTGTGGTGTGGTGCTGTGCGCGTGCGGCTCGCCCGCCGCTGCCGCGTCGGGCGAGCCACCCGAGCCCAGCACCACGGCGTCGGCGCCCGTGGCCGGTCTCAGCTGGTCGAGCCCGCCGGTGGTGGCGTAGAGCTCGGGGGACAGGCGGCCTTGGAGGGGTGGGGGTGGCCCGGTTTCGCGCGGAATGCTGCGGTTTTCTGGGTGCTCACCATGTGAGACAAAACAAGTAGGCACTACCCACTAGGCAATAAAACAAGTAGACTCTAACTATCAACCACACCACAGGAGGACACGATGAGCACGCGAGTCGAGACCACGGCCAACCCGGTGATGCTGGCCCGAGAGGCAGGCCTTGACTCGGCCCTGTGGCGTGTCCAGGACCGCCCGACCAACCACCGAGGCCTGCCGCATCCTCGACGCGATCCACGACGAAGCGCTCAGCAAGGCCGACCGCTGGCTGGGCGAGGTCGAGCAGGGGCGCGCGGGGGTCGCGACGTTGGACTACGTCCGCGACCTGATGGAGATCGTGCACGCCATCCAGGCCCGCCGCATCCCGCGCGCCTGACAAACAAGTAGCCACTCATCCAATAGCGGGAGGACCCATGATCGACGCGCCGCAGCTGTGCCAGCACGGCTACGAGGCCGAGCAGTGCCCCGACGAGCAGCCGCAGAGGTGCGCCGCGCGGTCGAGTACGTCCACCGCGCCGCCTATGCCTACGCCGTTCAGTTCAGCCTGGTCAGCCGTGACGACGCGGAGCGTTTCGCGGCCGAGTGCGCACGCGACGAAGCCCGAACCGGCCGCTACCTGTGGGACGCCGACCCCGTCGCACCCGCAGGACTCGACACCGCACTTCACGCCTTCTTGGGCATCCCCGCCTGAGCACTGACACCCAGCCCACCCAACAGACAGGACACGCCATGACCCGAAGCGACACCGCAGACCTGCACATCACCCACACCAGCGCCGAAGGGACCACGATCGAGGGCACCGCGCGCGGTGACGGCACCAAGCCGGCCCTGGTCGCGAACAGGTGGCGATGGAGCCGCAACCTGGGCGCGTGGTACCTGCCGCACACCCGAGACCGTGCGCCCAAGCGCGACGCGATCGAGCAGACCGCGACCGACCTGCGGACCGCAGGTTCACCGTGGCGGTGACCATCGACGCCACGCCCCGCGGACCAGGTCGAGGCCGAGGCCGACCGGGCCGAGCGCGCAAGCGACCGAGCCGAGCGGTTCGCCCAGCGAGCCGAACGACGCCAGGCGACAGCGACGCAGCATGGAACAGGGCGGAGCAGATCAACCAGCGGTTCGCGGGAGGTCAGCCGATCCTCGTCGGCCACCACAGCCAGCGCGGAGCCGAGCGCGACCAGGAGCGCGCCCACGCTCTGCTTGGCCGCAGCGTCGAGCAGCAGCGCCAGGCCGACGAGGCCCGGCGCCGAGCCGAGACGGCAGCCAGCGAGGCCAGCGGCCGCGAGGAGCCGCACCAGGTCGCCCGCCGCATCGACGCACTCACTGCCGATGTGCGCCGCCTCGAGCGGCAGACCAACGGCCGCCCCAGCGAAGAACTCGACCACGCACGCGCGCAGCTCGAGCACTGGCGGCACGTACGCGCCCAGCAGGTCGAGGCAGGCCAGACGCGCGCCTACACCCGTGAGGACATCGCCCCCGGCGACCTCATCCAGATCCGCCGCAACGAGTGGGAACGTGTGACCCGCGTCAACGCCAAGACCGTCACGGTCTACCGGCCCGAAGGGTGGAACGTCGCCCGAGTCAGGTACCACCAGATCCGCGACCACCGGCGCCCGAGCCAGGAGAACGCGGGGGAGTCCACCACCTGAGACAAAACAAGTAGGCACTACCCACTAGGGCAGAAAACAAGTAGACTCTAACTATCAACCACACCACAGGAGGACACCATGGCTGCAACGCCCACCATCACGCCCCAGGGTCTGGCGACCGCACTGCCGCGCATGATCGGCTACCAGCCGCGCGACATGCTCTGTGTCGTCGCGCTAGCCGAGCAGGAGGGCAAGGCCACCATCGTCGGCGTCGCCACAGTGCCCCGCGAGCCCGAGCAGGAGGCGCGGTTGGTGGCGATCAACGCAGTCCGCGACCTGGCTGCACAGCGCGCAGAGTTCTTTCACCTGGTCGGCTACGAGGACGCACCGGGCGGGTGCTTCCGCTCATGGCAGCCGCCGAGGTCGAGGTGAGCATGAGCGACGCCGCCCTACTCGGGTCGCTCCTGGTCAGCGGCGGCATGGTGACCGACACCGTCACTCAGGAGAGCGCACCGCTTGACGAGGTCAGCGACGACCTCACCCACCTTGCGCCCGCGCCCACCCACGACCGCGACGGCATGGTCGCCGCATGGGCGGCTCGGGGCACCCTCACGCCGAAGGACACCGGCCGGCCGTGGGTGGACGCATGGGTCCACGTCCTCGAGGGCACCGCAGACGACGCCGACGTGCAGGCGGCCGCCTACGCGCTCCAGGACGTCGACGTCCGAGACGTCATCATCGGCACCGCCGCCACCTTCCCGTGGCCGATGCCGACCGACGTCGGCGCCGACGTCGAGCCCCTGCGCAAGTTCGCCGACCGGCTCAACGTGGACGCGCTGCGCCGGGCCGTCGTGCGGCTTGCCGACGGCCCCGACGCCGTGCCCTTCCTCACCGTCGCGGCCTGCCTGACCTACGCCGCGGGCAGGATCGAGACCGCCATGCTGCGCGCACGGCTTGACGCGCTCAACGCGCGTGAGCACTACCGCCTTGCCGCTCTGATCCTCGCGATCTATGACCGCGCGATCGGCCCCAAGGACCTGTTCCGCGCCCGGTGACACCACGGCGGCTCGGCCCGTAGGGGTCGGGCCGCCGGCCCGTTGGGCCGGTGGTGGCGGCCAGCCCTGCGGGCTGTCTGTGTGGTGTGGTGCTGTGCTCGTGCGGCTCGCCCGCCGCTGCCGCGTCGGGCGAGCCACCCGAGCCCAGCACCACGGCGTCGGCGCCCGTGGCCGGCGCAGCTGGTCGAGCCCGCCGGCGGTGGCGTAGAGCTCGGGGAAAGGCGGCCTTGGAGGGGTGGGGGTGGCCCGGTTTCGCGCGGAATGCTGCGATTTTCTGGGTGCTCACCATGTGAGATAAAACAAGTAGGCACTACCCACTAGACCAGAACACAAGTAGACTCTAACTATAAACCACACCACAGGAGGACACGATGAGCACGCGAGTCGAGACCACGGCCAACCTGATCAAGATGCCCGAGCTCGAGCAGTCCAAGACGGGCAAGCCATACGCCCGAGTCCGAGCCCTGCACACCGTGCGCGCACGCAACACCTCGACGGGGGAGTGGGGCGACCTCGAGACCATCGCGTACGACCTGGTCGTCTTCGGCCAGGACGCCGAGGGCCTGTGCCGCACCGCGCCGAGCGGTCGCAAGAACCTGCGAGTCCGGTTCGCCGGCCGCCTCGAGGTCGAGGTCTGGCAGCGCGAGGACGGCACCACCGGCCGATCCAACAAGGTCGTGACCGACTACATCGCGCCCATGTGGACGCAGGACCTGCAGCTCAGCACCCGAGGGGGCGCACCGGCGCCCACCGCACCGACTCCGGTCGACGAGGACGGCTGGCCGATCCACGGCCAGGCCTGAGCCCAGAGACCACACGAGCGGAAGGATCCGTCATGGGAATGCGAGCCGTCGTCACCTGGAGCGACTACCCCGGCCTGGAGCCCGAGATGCTGTACGCGCGGTGGGGATCACCGATGTACAAACTGGCACCGCTGGCCAGGTTTCTGAACGAGTGCATCGTCTTCGGTCAGCGACCGGACGTGCACCTGTATCGCCTGTGGGCCGGCGCCCACCCCACCGAAGACACCATCACCGAGCCGTTCCACCCGGCCGAAGGCGAAGGCCTGCCCAGTGACCTCAACTGGCTGTGGACGATCGAGACGCAGGATCACTCCAGTGGCTGGAGGGTTCGCATCCGCGTCGAACCGCGCGGCGTCGGCGCCCGATGCCTAGCCCCGGAAGACCTGTCCGTCACGGAGGACAACCTCCTGCCGCTGATCGACCGAGCACACGAGTGGCTGCGACACATCGCAGATGGCGAGGCGTTCGAGGCCCAGCGCGTGATCGCACGCAACCAAGCCGACGACCTCGAGCAGCTCGCCGACTACCACCGACGAGCCCGGATCCACGCCGTCGTCTAATCGGCTCCTGTGCCCCTGACCTCCCGCGACGCACAACAGGTCGCGGGAGGTCAGGCCTCAAGCCGTGCGTCAGTGGTCCGCGAGACGCTGGGGGAGTGGTGGGACAGAACGACGGCCGGCGGCCGCAGCACCAGCTGCCGACCAATCAGGACTGGCCGTCAGACGCCAGACTCGAGCGGATCGGCTACGCGCCCCACCCGATCGACGTCACGGCCCGGGTCGAGTGGCCGGACGGAACCCACCAGCACGTCGCCGCGAAGGCCGTCAGGTGGCTGGGGGAGAGGGTGCATGTCACCTGGCGCGACTATGCCCGGTGCGGAGGCACCGTCAACGTCTGGCTGAACGCCCGAGACGTGCAGCGACGACCGCGTGTGCCTTAGCGAATCTGCACCGTGCTGCCGAGACGGCGCGCTTATCGTTCGTGCATGAGTGACTGGCGGCCAGGGGAGCGGAAGCGACGGCATGCGTTGGAAGGGCCGTTCGATGGGGTCCCGGAGCACCTTGTCGCCCCGCTGCGCGACTGGTGCCACGCGATCCTGACCGGGAACGATGACCTGCTCGAGAAAGTGTGTGTGTCCCTACGCCTACCGAGCTATGGCTACGGAGCAACTGGTCGCCACAGCTTGTTGTCCGAAGCAATCGCACCACCCCGCCACCTGCTGCTCGACATTGTCGAGTTCCTAATTGAGAGCTCGACTGAGTGGGATTCGTCGGTCGGTTATGAAGACGTCCAAGAGCTGGACAAACTGCTGGCACGGGGAAACTCGCTGTTTCGTGTGAAGCCCGATCACAGGGGGCTTCTGACGCAGGTTCTGCCCGCCGTCAAGGCCGAGGTCCAGGAGGTCGTTGACTCAGCAGGGGAGACGTCGGCTGGAGGACACCTCGCCGAGGCTTGGGGGGCGGCGTACGCACGCACCCCGGACCCAGTGAAGGCGTACAGCGAGAGCATCAAGGCGGTGGAGGCGGCGCTTGCGCCACACATCTCACCGCAGAACAGCAAGCAAACGCTCGGCACCATGATCACGAACGTGTCCGACAAGCCGACCAAGTGGACCTGCGTGCTGCCGTCGAACGATGCCGAGAGCGGCGTCCTCATGGTGCTCGCGCTGATGAGGGCGTTGTGGACTGGTCAGACCTCGCGGCACGGCGGTCTCGGCCCGACGCGTCATGAGACGCCCGACGAGGCACGCGCTGCTGTGCACCTGGCTGCCACCGTGGTGCAGCTCGCGACGAGCGGGGCATTCAGGTTGGCTGATTGACATAATCATAATTATCGGCGTTGCACGCAATAAAATTGCATTACATGCATGTTTGCCGGTCTTGACAGTGCTAATCATCGTATGATGCGCTGTGGGTATGGAAGTACACCCCGTCAAGCTCGTATGGCAGCTGCAGCGTGTGATGAGTGACCGCGAGATCCGGTACAGCGCCGAGCTGCGGCGCCGGCTGGAGCTCGTCCTGGGTGATGAGACGCCCTCGGAGGCCCAGCTGTCGCGGATGGTGCGAGCCCGGCCGGAGCGTCTGACCATGCGGACCCTTGAGGGTCTGTGCGAGGTCCTGGCCTGTGAGCCAGGCGATCTGCTCACCCGTCCTCGAACCCGTCAGGAGACGACCATGTCCACCTACGAGTCACCCGAAGAGCTCGCCGAGGCGATCGGCCTGCAGTACGACCCGGGCAGTGAAGACATCATCCCGGGCTTTCCCAGCGAGGCCGACTGGGGCTGGAACGCCTCCGGGTTGGGCACTGGTCCCGACCAGGACGGCGGCCGTTGGCTGGTGACCTTCGCCCGAGCCCGTGCGGATGCGGCCGAGGGGCACCTGATCGGGTACGAGGTCGACGGCCGCCATCAGCGGACCGGTCGGTGCGTGCTGATCCGGTCGCCGTGGACAGCCGAGCGCGATCAGACCGAGCTCCACCGCGCGATCCGAGAGGGCTGGTGGGAGCCGAACGGCCTCAGCACCCTGCACGATCTCGACGCTCGCCTGATCCGCTAGGACGGCGCGAAGTCGTGGGCTGTCACACCTGCCGACAAGGATGGCCGGGCCAGTGCAGCAACGCCGGCCCGACCCACACGAGATTGGAGCTCGAGCATGAACGATGCGAATCGGACGCGTAACTCCGTCCTGGCGGCCGCGGATCGCGCCGACGACGACCGGCTGGCGAACAAGTGCATGTTGATGGCCTCGGTCGTGTTTCTTGCGACATGGCTGCTCATGGTGGTGACCGATGACGCGATCCCGCCAGGAGTGGTCGGTGTCGCTGTCGTGGTTGGCTGGATCGCCGCAGGACTCATGTTCAGCGCGGGCGTCTACTTCTACCTGCGCAGCCGGGTTCGCAGCGGCGACTAGTCAGCACAAAGTGAATGGCCTGGCGGGTGCAGCAACACCACGCCAGGCCCTGACCGAGATTGGAGCTCGATCATGGACAAGTCTACGAACCAGAACGACATCGCTCGACTCAATGCAGAGCTGCAGATTGCGCAGCTCGCCAAAGCTCAGCACATGGACCGAGCGAAGATGGCTGCGGGCAGTGCTACTTTCGCGGCGGTGTGTCTGGTCGCTCTGCTGTCGATCCCGTGGGTGTTCGACCTCCTGGTGGACGCCCAAGTCAAGACGGAGGGCGCATTCGCTCTCACGATGTGGCTGGGCACCGTCTTCCTCGGGGTGATCTTCATCGGCTGCCTTGGCGTGACGTGGTTCCACCTTCTTCGGGTGGCCAGCGCGAGCCGTGATGCACTCGACGCGCTGCGGAGGTTGGGGCCTGAGGGATATGCCGCCGGGGCCCAGCGATGAACGATTCTGCGGACGCGATCGGCGGCCTGCTGGCTCCGTCCAGCTGGAGCGCCTGGCCGTACTACATCGTGGCTGCCGGTGTGCTTGTGGTGCTGATCGAGGTAGCGGTCAGCAGGTCCACGAGCAACGCGCGGTCGTGGGCGTGGACGACTGTCGCGGTGGTGGTGTGCTCCGGAGGGGTGCTCGCGGCTGCTGCAGGGACTCGAGCTGTGGCTGTGCGGGTCGTGCGGGATCAGGCGCACGGTAGCCCGGTCGGCGCTGCGCTGAGGGGGGCGCTGGACATCGACGGCCTCCCACCGTCGTCCGCAGCGGTCTATATCCCGTCCGTGTTCCTGCTCCTGGTGGCGCTAACGGTCTTCTTGTACGTCGCAGCCGTGATGGTCTGGGTTCTCGCCGCCGGGCTGCCCATTGTGGTCTGCGCGGACAAAGCCACCCGGGACAGGTGGCTGCCACGGTTGCAGTCAGTGAGCGCGATCGCGCTGCTGTGGCCGGTGGTGATGGGCGTGGGCGTCGGCGTACTCGTCTGGTCTCACCACGCAGACCAGACGCCGACAGTTCGTGCTGTGTGGGCGGAGGCGGTCCTCGTTTTCGAGGCGTATGCGTTCTTCATCCTGCCGCGGATGACGCGCAAGACCTGGGCCACCGCGACACGAAGTGAGGCGCGCTCATGACCGACCGCGCCGGTACCGGTGGCTCGCCTGTTGCCGTCCGACCACCCGCGACCGGGCTGCGCCGGCACGTCAGGAACGCGGCAGGGTTCGCCCTGGTCTGGGGGGCGTCGAAGGTTCCGCACCGGGTGAGCTTCGTTCGCTCAGCAGGAATTCCACGTACTGGCCCGGTGCTGGTCGTGGCCAACCATCTGTCCATGACTGAGGCCCTCGCGCTGGCGCGGACGGTGATCGGGCACCGCCGCTTCCCGCACGCGCTGGCGATGGCGGAGGTGTTCTCCTGGCCCGTGGTTGGTTGGCTCGCCCGCCAGACCGGGCAGATCCCCGTACACCGCGGCACGGAGGCGGCCGCGCACGCGCTCGAGGTTGCGGCCGCGCGGCTGGAGCACGGGCAGGTCGTGGTGATCTACCCCGAGGGCAGGCTCACCCGCGAACCGGATCTACGCCCCGGTCCGGGCAAGACCGGCGCGGCCCGACTCGCTCTGAACCATCCACATGTGCCCGTCGTGCCCGTCGGGATGTGGGGTCCGCGCCCTGGGAGCCGGCATATCTGGCACCGCCACCGTGCCCACCTGGTCGTCGGCGACCCGATCGACCTCACCCGATGGGCTAACCGGGGCAACGACACGGCTGCAGTAGCTGAGGCGACCGCAGCAATCATGGCCGCGATCACCGCTCTGGTCGAAACCGCCCGCGGCGCACCCTTCGACACCAGCGGCGCCGGTGCTGACCTCACCCCGCCGCCGCGCTCGACATCGAATTAAGGCGGCCTTAATATGGGTAGTGAGGAGGTTTGCGATGACTGTTCATGAGACGAAGCCGGCTGATGAGGCTGTGCTGCAGGATGTTGCTCGAGCGGCCGCGCGTGAGGCGCTGGTGCCGATCGACGTCGCCCGCGCCCTGGTGGCCGCGGTTGACGGTGGTTCGGTGGCGCAGGTGAAGGTGGCCGAGCTGCTGGGTGTGTCCGCTCCGGCGGTGAACCAGCGGCTCAAGACCGCCCGCGGTGTGGCACCGGTGCGTGAGGGTTTCTCGGGTGCGCGCCCGTTGGAGATCGCGCAGCGGTACGCCGCCGGCGACATCGACCGTGAGCAGATGCTGGATGAGCTGTCGTCGTGGCCGTACCCGCCGCGTGAGCCCGACCCGGACGTGGTCGAGTGGAACGTTGCCGGTTTCGGTGACGACTGGAGCGATCTGGGCACCGCGACCCGGCGCGGGTACATCACCTACGACGACTACGGCGTGATCTTCGACCGTGTCGAGGCGCGGGAGGCGCAGGCGAGCACGTGACGTGGCGATCGGCCCCGGATCGTTGGCCCGTTGCCGATCGTGTTGCAAAAATTTCGCGAAATCTTTCCGGCACCTCTGAGCCGCCGACCGACCCGGTCGGCGGCTCAGTAGTGTCGCGGGCGTGGCCGTGGATCTTGAGCAGCACCAGCGTGTCCTGACCGAGCTCGCCGCACCGGAGGGGCCGTTGACGGCCACCGGCCGCCGCGCGACGGTGAACAACCCCGCATGGTTCGGCAACGGCCGCCCGCGGCCGCAGCGCGCGCAGCTGCACGACCGGTTCCTGGCCGAGCACCGCCAGGCCAAGCCCGACGCGAAGGCTGACCGGCAGGCGGTCGTGCTCGCCGGCCCTCCCGGCGCCGGCAAGACGTCGTCGCTGGACCGGGTCCTGGCCGAGCGTGGCTCGAGCCGCGATGAGTGGCTGGTCATCAACTCTGACGACTTCAAGGACGCGATCCTGCTCGAGGCGTTGCGCGATGGCACGTACGACGCCTGGCTGAAGGATGCCCAGGTGCGCGCGGCCGAGGCGCGCGGTCATGAGTTCCAGCCGCGCGAGTTCGCCTCACTGGTGCACGAGGAGTCAGGCCGCATCGCCAAGGACGCCCTGCAGGAAGCAGTCGGCGCCGGCATGAACGTCGTGGTCGACGGGACGCTGTCGAACCGCGCGAACGCCCAACAGCTGCTCGAGAACCTCTACCGGTCGGGATACAGCGTGACGGTCGTCGACGTCGAGTGCACCCGGCAGCAGTCCGAGGGCCGCGCGCACGGGCGCTGGCGCGACGACCGGCTCGCGATGGAAGCCGGAACCGGCAGCGACCTGGTCAACACGCTCGGCGGCCGGTGGGTGCCCTCAGAAGTCACTTCCGGGTTGTTCCCGACCGGGTCGGACCGGTCCGTCGCGGCCGACGTCGTCGACCACCTCGAGAGCACCTACGACGTCGAGGTCATCCGCTACCAGCTGCCCGAAGGCGCTGCCGTCCCTGAGCGTATGGGCGGCGAGCAAGCAAAGGACCCGGGCGCTCAGCGCGCCCGGGCCTTTCGCTCGGCGGTGTCTCCTGGTCGATCCCCAGCAGGTCCGTCCGCTACGCGCTCCTCTCCTGGAGCGACGCGGCCGTTCTCAGGACATCGTCCTAGTCCGAACCGGGGAAACGACCTCGACCGCTAGGTGCAGTGGAGATGTGCTCGTCCTGACGCCTTGATCCGGGTGGCTCCTGTCATGCGGATGGCGCCACGGTGTCCGATCTCATCGGGTCGACTGGAGTCGGCTCTGGGGACGCCGGACGTCCAACAGCTGCGGTCCCTTTCCGGCCGGCGCCCTTGGGCCGACCGCCGCTGCGGTTCGCAGGTCGGCTGAAGCCGAGGTCCTTGGTCAGTTCGCGCTCGGTCCACCCGGAGGCGCGCGCACCGCTCCATGCGTCGCCCTGCTTCTTCGCGGCTGCAGTGAGTGCCTTCTTCGCGTCCTCGAGGGCTGCGTTGGCATCTTCCAGCTCGGCGATCGCAGTCATGCGCTTCTCGAGTAGCTGACGGGCCCGGTCCTGTGTGCTCATGCGTCGTGATTCCCTTCCCCGTTCGTGCGCGGAGGCCATGTGTTCGGCTGCTCTGTCGGCGCCGACGACCTGGCCTTGCTGTTCCAGCAGGGTACCAACGGGCGCTGACGGAGAGAGGGTGAGACGCACCCACCATCTCGTGGCGTGGTCGCCGCGCGACCGAAATCGGACGCAGGTGCCATAGCGATGGTGCTTGGAGCCAGCAAGATACGCACTTATGTGCATTAAGCGGTCCTTGGGGCTGGCGCCCTGACGGACCGATGAGGCAAAATGCAAGGCATGACGACAGACGAGCCGACCCCCGGGTCCCCGGTTGGGAGGTCGGGCGAGGAGTCCCCGGAGGCGACGCAGCGGCGTCGTTTGTTCCGGGGCCGTCGTCGTGCGAATGACTCGGCGGGGCCTCGTAGTCATCGCACGGTCATCGCTCACTCGGATGCCGAGTGGGTCCGAGTGAAGGCGATGGCCGCGGCGCAGGGCGTGAGTGTGCCGCGGCTGTACGAGCGGGCGCTGTGGACTGGGGATGCTGTCGCGGCGGAGCGGATGAGCGCGATCTACTCGGAGGTCTTCGGCGCACGTCGCGGCATCGCAATGGCGCTGTCGAACGTGAACCAGATCGCGAAGGTCGCCAACTCCACCGGTGAGGTGCAGCTGGCGCAGCTGCTCGCGGTGATGGAGTACCTGGAGCGGCAGTACGAGCACTTCAACGCCGTGCTCGCGCAGCTACCCGGTGGGGAGTCGCCGATCGTGACGAAGTACGAGAACCCGCGCTACCTGATCGAGCGTGAGCAGGAGCGCGACCAGTGATCATCAGCGTCTTGGGTCAGGGGCGTGACATGTCCGGCGCGACTCGTTACCTGTACTCCGACGGCAAGGCGAACGAGCACACCGACCAGCACATGATCGCTGGGTCTCCCGGTCTGGTCGCTGAGTGGGGCGGCTACCTAGACCCGGTCGAGGCGGCCGAGCTCGGGCGGGTCATCGAGGCTTCGTGGCGTGCGCAGTACGTCGACCAGCGCGCGTACGCCGGCGCCCCCGGTGGTGGTGTCTCGCGTGAGTCGCTGCACTCATCGCAGGCGTCCGAGCGTGAGCAGGTGCACGTGTATCACGTGACGATGTCGCTGGACCCGAGCGAGGGTGAGTACACCGATGAGCAGTGGGCGACGCTCGCGCAGGAGTTCGTCCAGGGCATGGGTTTCGAGACCGGGCGCGCGGAGGACTCCGCGCGCTGGGCCGCGATGCGGCACGGCAAGTCCGCCAAGGGCAACGACCACATTCACCTTCTGGTGAACCTGGTCCGCAACAACGGTGAGCGCGTCGAGCTGTCCTACACCGACCCCGAGACCGGGCGGGCGATGCGGGACATGCCGTACACGCAGGTGCTGCGTCGGCAGATGGAGGACAAGCATGACTTCGTCGTGCCGCTGCGCGACCGTGGTCTGGACGCCAAGGGCCGCGGTGCGTCGAAGTACACGCGCGCCGAACAGCGTCGCGGCGCGGACCGTGGTGCGGTGCCGAAGGGCAAGGGCAAGGGTCCGGTTGACCCGGACCGCGTGTACTTGCAGCGCGTCGTACGCGGCGCCGCTCAGGCATCGCGCACCGAGGCGGAGTGGGTCTACAACGTGCTCGACGCCGGTATCGACATCGAACCGCGCTGGGCGCCCGGTGGTCGTGATGAGGTCACCGGCTACAGCGTCCAGCTCGACAAGCCGACCGCACCCGACAAGAGCGCCGGTGCGGATTCACGAGTGCGGTTCGCCGGCAGCAAACTCGCACCGGATCTGTCTCTGACGCAGCTGCGCAAGCGGTGGGCCGCGAACGAGACAGACGAGTCACGCGCGGCCGCGATCACGACGTGGCGCGGGGAGAACATGCCGCCGGAGCACAAGCCGGGCACGCTCAACGCGACACCCGACCTCGAGCGGGCCGCGGCGGAGCTGAGTCAGTGGAACGACGACCTCGAACGGCTCGACCCCTACGACCCGATCGCGTGGAAGGTGCAGACGGCGCACGCTGCCGGCACCGTCAGCCTGATCGCCGCGCGCGCCGGCGAGGACGAGGTCCTGCGCCCTCTGTCGGACATGGCCGACCGCTACACACGCTCGAGCCTGGCGCAGCCGTACGACGCCGAGCGCACACCGTCGTACGTCAAGGCGCAGCATGTCGCACTGGCCGCACGCCACCTGAACCTCGCACTGCGCGCCGGCGGCGTCGACTCCTCCCGTGGATGGTTGGCCGTACTGCAGCAGATGGAGCGCACCGCACGCGCGATCGAGGCCGCACGCGACGCGCACCAGCGCACCAACCTCGCGCGCGCCGAACTGTCCGCCACGCGCGTTGCGCCCGCGACGCTGACCCCGGTGATCGAGCACTTGGACCGCAGCGTCGCCACCGATGAGCAGCAGCAGAACCGGCGGACTGCGCAGGCCGCGCGGTCGGTCCTGGCGCCGCGGCGCGGCCCCGTCACCGCGCACCGGCCGACGTCTACGGCGCATGCGCCGGAGCGGGACCGCAGCGTTGAGCGAGGACAGGGCCCGGACTCCGGTCGCTAGCCGGTGGTCTTCTCGAGGAGCTTGACCAGCCGCTGCTCGAGCGCGTCCCAGGCCAGATCGGTTGTCCCGGAGATCCGGGGGAACAGGTAACCCTTGACGGCCAGCTTCCTGACGTCCCCGCGCGGGCCGCTGAACTTGTCCTCGCCGAGTGCGCGGAGATTGTCGTCGATGGCGAACGCGCGCCGGTAGGCGAGCATGCTCAGGCACCTTTCGACGCGCATGTAGTCGTCCTCGCCGTCCCAGACAGCGCGCACGTCGTCGAACCACCGCGGCGCGTTCGGCATCCCCAGGTAGTCCTCGAGCAGCAGCCGCAGCCGCTGCTCGAGCGCCTTGCCTGCCTCCTTGCCAGTCCCGGCAGCGGACCCGTGCACGTCGCGGGCCTTCTCGGCCGCGGTCACCTTCTCGGCCGCGGTCTCCGCCTTGGCCGTCGCCTTGGCCTCCTTGTCCCGAGCGGAGTCGAGCTGCCGCTCCGCTTGCGCGAGATGGCGGGCAGCGGTGTCCTTGGTCTGTCGGGTGGCGAGCAGTCCCACCGAGCCATTCGCTGCCTGCGCCTCGCGCAGTGCCCCTTCGGCTACGGCGACTCCCTCGCCACGCTTGGCAGCCTCGCGACGCAGGGTCTCGACCTCCAACGGCGAGGGCGCACTGGGGATCCGCTCGTCCGCGCGCAGGCCCACGAAGTACGCCAGCCACTGGCGCCGCTCCTGCTCGTTGACGGCCGCGAGCTCGGCCGGTGATCGCAGCTGCTGCCCCTGCAGGTTGTACGGCATCTGGCCGCAGTGCTGGCAGGGTGCCTGCGCGAGCACGTCGCGGATCTCGGTGAGGACGTCGTGGCTTTGCTGGTCGGCGTTGCTCATCTCGCTCCTGGTGTGTTCGGTCGGGTCCGTGCTCAGCTGCACGCCCGCCACCGGCCGGCCTGTCGTGCGCGGGCGGTGGTCTCGCGGGCGGTGTACTCGGCCTTGCGCTGGGTGGGGATGTCGCCGTGCTCGTGTGCTCGAGCGGACCCGTGGTCGATGAGCGCGGCGCCGACGTCGGTCGTGCCGTGCTCGACGCTGACGTAGCCGAGCAGGCGTCCGTAGACGTCGCGCTTCCACTGCGTGGGGTCGGTGGTGACGGTCACCCATCGGCCGTCGACCATTCCGCGCAGGTCGCGGGTGGCGGTCTTGGCGTAGCACTGCGCCCGCGCGCCGTCGTGCGCGAGCTCAGGTGCGTCGACACCCACGACGCGGACCTTGCCGGCGTCGCGGCCGCGGTCATCGCGTACACGGAAGGTGTCGCCGTCCAGCACCCGTGTGACGCGCAGCCGGTGCCTCTCGCCCTCGCGGATCGGGGTGTGCGCCCGTCCGGGGTTCGCGGATCCGGTCCAGGACTTCACCCGATCCCGGAACGTGGGGTTGTTCTGATAGGTGAGCGTGCCGGCAGCGCCGGTCACCAGCAGCGCCCCGGCGAGCAGACCGGCGGTGCCGCCCGCGGTTCGCCGCTCGTGCGCGCGCACCGGTGTGCCTTCCTTGAGTGTGTATCCCTTGACCCACGTCATCGCGACCTCCTCGCGGTGTTGGCACCCCTGCCGCTCCCATCGTCTCCGGCACCACTGACACCGCCGCGAGCACACGAGTAGGCGCCCACGGTGAGGTGGGCGCCTACTGGCGTGCTCAGAGCGGGTTGATCTGTCGTGGTCGCCACGGGCCGATGCGGTCCATCAGGGCACCGGACAGGCGCTGCCCCTCTCCCCCGCCGACCCGGAAGACGACCTGATCGACGATCAGCCACAGGCAGTGCCGGGTGTCCTCGATCAGGAACGTGCCACGTCTGGGGATCGGGTCGGTGCGGTAGCCGGACCCGGTCATGACCGTCGTCACCGACCCAGGTCGTTGTTGCGGCCGCGGCGTGGCGACAGGGCCGACTTCGCCGGTTTGCGGCCGCGGTTGCCGGCACGGGAGCGAGCGGCG
Organism: Luteipulveratus halotolerans; assembly: GCF_001247745.1. Lineage (NCBI taxonomy): Bacteria > Bacillati > Actinomycetota > Actinomycetes > Micrococcales > Dermacoccaceae > Luteipulveratus > Luteipulveratus halotolerans. The sequence continues at coordinate 47,286 of NZ_LAIR01000001.1, read as the reverse complement.
CCGACCGACTCGGGTGTGGACCGGGAGAACGCGGCGCTGGCCTGCCTGCGGGCGTTCGCGGTGCCGGTGTCGACGTTGCTCAGGTCGGCGCCCGCGGCCCGGTCGTACACCGCCGGCCGTTCGGCCGGTCGTGACGCCGGCGGTGCCGTCGTACGCCGGGCGTCCTCGGGCTGGTCCTGGTCGACGTCGGCTGCTGGTGCCAGCGATGCGGCGGTGGCGCGCAGGTCAGCCGCGGCGGATGTGGACGCGATGGCGTTCCCGTCGTGCTGGTTGCGGGCGTACTCCTCATCCCGGATCACTCGGTCCCGGGTGTCGGGGTCCAGGTCGGCCGGGTCAGCGGCGATCGCTTGCTGCCGGCGACCCTCGTGCAGCCGGGCCCGGTCGTGCTCGAGGACGGCCCGGTTGGCTTCCCGGTCAGCCGCCTCCAGCGCCTCCGTCCGGCCCTCGCCTCGAGCGGCGTCAACGTCGCCGGCGAGATCCGCGGCGAGTGTCTGCCACGACGTCCCGGGCGCCCAGCGGCGACCGGGACGGTCGGCCGACAGCTCGGCGTTGACGTGCTCCCAGGCCGCATCACGGGGCGTTGCCGGGTCGCGGCGCATCACGGCATCGACCGCGGCCGAGACCATCTCGCGCTGGTCCTGGCGCGGCGCGGCGGCGACGTGACGTGATGCGGCCTGGACTGCCTGCCACCGCTCCGTGGAGTTCCCGAACGGTCGTTCGGCCAGCTCCTGGTCGAGCAGAGCGGCACCGACCGGCGGCAGCACGCTGGACGGCACGCTCAGCTGACCGGCCAGGCCGTCCCGGTTGCGCTGGTACGCCTCGGCCGGGTCGCCCTCGGCGAGGCTGATCTGCCGGGTCGAGACGCCGTACGGCGCGAGCTGGGCCACGTCGTGCTCGGCGGCCTTGCGGCCGGCCTCGTCGTTGTCCAGCGCCGAGCGCACCCGCCCGTTGACCGCGCGTGCGGCCAGCAGCTCGGCCTGCTGATCGGTCAGGGCGGTGCCCATCGGCGCGACGCCGACGACCTTGCCCTCACCGGCGAGGTTGACCGCGGCGACGTCCATCATCCCCTCCACTCGGGTGACCTCAGCACCTTCGGGTGCCTCGGCCAGCCCGAGCAGCAGCCGGCTCTTGTCGAACGCGGCCGTCTGCGGGGTGTTGAGGTACTTCGGTGCGCCGTGCGCGCCGTCGGACAGGTCGCGGCCGGTGAACCCGACCAGCGCGCCGTCGGCGTGGTCGCGCACGCCCATAACGACCCGGTTGCGGAACACGTCGTTCACGCGCCCGGTGGAGTTCACCCGCGCCAGGCCGGCGGCGATGACTTCCTGCTCGGTCGCGCCCTGCTGCACCAGGTGATCGGTCAGCGCGCGCCACTCCGCCGGCGCGTACCCGGGCCGCATCGGTGAGTCCGGGCCCTCGAGCCCGTCACCGAACCGCGCCCGGACGTGCTCCTGAGCGGGCGAGCCTTGGTACTGGCCTGCGTAGAAGTCCTCCGCTTGCTGGTGCAGTTGCACGATCCGCTCCCGCTGCGGGTCGTGCGCCTCTACGGACGGCTGTTCCGACGCGAGGCGTGACCGCAGGAAGGTCGCGGCCTCCTGTGATTCACCTTCGAGCACGTCGGGAAATGATGACCCGTGCACGGCGAGGTGTGCCCGCTCGAACGCCGCCGGGTCGAGGTTGCCCGCGGTATCAGCCCACTCGGGCTGATACCCCAGCCCGGGCCGGTCTGGGGTGTGCAGCTGCTCGGCGGGGACACTCGCGCCGGTCGAGGTGGGCACGAACCACTCACCCTGCTCGCCGCGGACCGCAGGCCCGGTGACCAGCACCGGCAGGTCGGCCTCTCCTGCCCGGAACACTGCCGGGACAGGCTCGTCCTCCGTTGAGTGGGCTACCCACCCGGCCGGACCACGGTCGGCGGCCGCGGCCGCAGCCGGGGCCTTGTCGACCGCGGCTGTCGTCGGGGCGAGGGCGTCGGTGGAGCCGGTCGGCTCGTTGGTGAGCTCGTCGGCCAGGTCGACGCCGAACCGTGTCTTGTACTGCTGTGCCAGCTGCTCGGCCGCAGCCTGCGCGGCCGGGTCCTGACTGGACCAGACGTGCGCGGCGAGCCATGCCCGGGATGTCTCGGCCTGGGAGGCCTCGTTGAACGTGGCCGGGTCCAGCAGCGCCGCATAGGTCTCACGGGCGTGGTCAGGATCCCCGGCGACGTCGAGGGCGTCGGGTGCCTGCTCGGCCAAGGACTGGGCGACTCGTCGCGCGGTCGCGGCCTGCTCGGTCGCGGGCGCTGCCTCGGGCTCGGGGTCCAGGGCGCCGATCTGCGCGGCGTACTCCAGCGCGGCTCGCTCGTCGTGGCCCTCGTCCCAGATCCGGGCGAGGGCGTCCGCACGGCCGGCGGTGTCGACCTGGCCGTCCACGGTCCACGCCTCCGGGGTGACCTCGGCGCCGTTGCCGGTCCAGGTGGCCCACATCTCCTGGCGGCGCTCCAACGGCAGGCTGCCCTCGTCGACGAAGTGCTGCCAGTCGGCCACGAGCGTGTCGGAGTCGGGTGCGGAGTAGTACACCGGTCCGGCCATGTCGACCAGGCTTTCGGCGCGCTCGGGCGTGACCCGGGACGACTCACCCCACACCTGCTCGAGCGCGACCCGCTGCGCGCCAGCGCGGATCTCCTCGGCTGCGGCCGGGTCGAGGTCGCCGCCACGGTCTGCCCGTGCCTGTTCCACGGCCGCCTCGCCGGCGTCAGCGATGTCCTGGTCGCGGTGCAGGTGGTGAGCCCACTCGGCCAGCACCGACGACCGGGGCAGCTGGTGGTCGTTGGTCTCCCAGAAGGACCAGTCCGCGATCAACGCACGAGCGCCGCCCTCTGCCGCGAGACGCTCTGGGTCGTGGCGCGTGTAGTACGCCGGCGCGTGCTGGGAGGCGAGCTCGACGGCACGCTGCTGACTCATCCCCTGGCCCTCGGCAGGCTGGAACTGCTCCCAGATCAGCCCCAGCTCTTGCATCTCGCTGTCGCGTCGTACCTGCTCCAGCTCCTCGGCCCGGTCGGCGGGTACGGTGCGCCGCTCGACGCCGTCGGCACCGGCCGGCTCGGCGGGGAATTGCTTCATCCACTCATCGACGCCGGCCTGGCCTGCCTGGGCGACCTGCTCGGACAGGCCGAGGTGGCGGGCATGCTCGACCAGCAGCGCAGACTTCGGCAGCTGTCCGTGCTCGCGCCAGTGCTCCCAGTCCGAGACGAGCCGCATGCCTGCTTCTCGGTTCGGCACCGGGTCAGGTCCGGTGCCGTCCTCCAGCGCGGGACCTTCACGTCGCGACCAGAGACGGTCGGCGTCGTGGCGGGTGTAGTAGTCCGGGGCGTGCTCGGTGGCCAGCTCCTGAGCCTTGAGCACGGTCAGCGGCTTCAGCTCTCCGGTGCCCGGGTCGCGGTCGGGGTGCAGCTGCTCGAACCGCTTCCCCAGGTGCTCGGCCGTCTGCTGCGCCAGCGGGTCGGTGGCCGCCCACTGCCTGGCCACGACCAGCGCCTTGGCGAGCTCGCGCGGGTCGGCCTGCTCGGCGCGGCGCCCGAACGTCATTGGCAGGTACTGCCGGCGCGCGACGTCGCGCTGGTCGACGTACGCCTGCCGTTGCTGCGCCGCGGCCTGACGGGTCTGGGACTCGGCCTGCTGCTCACGGGCGGCTTTGCGGCGTGCTGCGCGCTCGATCACCTGCCCTACGACCATCAGACCGGTTCGCAGGAATCGGTCCAGCTCGTGGCCCATTGACTCAAGGTCATGCTCACTCATCGTCATCACGCCCCTTCAGCCGCGGCCGAGCGCAGCTGCTCGTTCTCGGATGGGAAGGTTTCGAAGTAGTCCCCTGGCGCGGGCTCTGCCGACCACGCCTGCGGGTCCTTGTGCAGCGTCTGAGAGCAACCGTGGAACGGTCCGGCTTCTCGGGTCAGCCAGTCCATCGCCGGGACCAGGTGGTCGCGGAACCACACGTCCATCGCCGGCGCAGGTTCGAGCCGCATGTGCTCGAACGCCGCCCACAGCACCTCCAGGCGCACCTGGGCGCCCGGGTGCTCCCACCACTGCAGGCACCAACGGATCTCGCGGTTGCTCCGGTCGTGCCCCCACACTGGGAGGACGAAGTCGGTCACGAACTCCTCCACCGAGCCGAACCGCAGCAGCCGCCCGTCCGGGGCCAGCTCGGTCCCGGACTCTTGCGTGCGCAGCATCTGCCGCTCGATCGCCACCCGCTCGGCCACGCGCGTCTGGTAGGCCCGCTCGGCGGTCGCGGCCTGCTCGGCCGCCTCGATCACGCGGTAACGCGGGACCTTCGGGGACTCCATCAGGTCCGCGTGCTTCGCGCGGGCTGCGACCAGCTCTCCCTGCGCGTCGGCCTCCACCCGCCGGGCCGCGGCGACCTCCACCCTGGCCGCGGCCAGGTGGTCGCCGTCGCCGGCGTCGATCAGGTCATCGGACAGGTCCCGTGGGATCTGCTCGAAGGCCCGCAACGGGTGCACCGTTGCCTCGGCCTCGTCGCTGGGGGCCAGCTGCTCGTCGTTCTTCTTCATGCCGCAACCGCCTTCCTCGTGGTGCCCTCAGCGATCGCGCGTTGCTGGGCACGCACGTCTGCGGGGGCGTAGTGCTCGTTCGATGCCGCGATCGACTCGGCGTGCGGGCCCTGCCACCAGGGCACGAGCTTGATCAGCACTGGCCGGGCGCCGGCGGTGAACGCGACGGCCCGCATCCGCGGGAAGTTCGCCAGCTGGGCCGTGGAGAAGATGTCCACGCGGCGGAAGTCCTCGCCGCGGCTGCGGTGTGCCTTGCCGCGGCTGGCGGTGGTCACTCGCTCGGTGCGCTGACCGATCAGCGCCGACAGGTCTTGCAGATGCCGGGTCGAGCGCAGCCCGCCACCGACGAGCATCACCGATGCGGAGGACTCCAGCTGCTCCATGCCTTCGGCACCCCAGGCCTTCACGCCCTGGGCACGGTTCTGCAGGATCGTGACCGGGATGATGCCGTGCGAGCCGAGGTAGGAGTACTTGTCCGGCAGCTCCGGCCACGGGCAGATGTTCGCTGCCTCATCCAGCATCAGCAGCATCGGACGTGCCAGCCGGCCGCCGCCGCTGCGCTGGGCCTGCTTGATCGCGGCGTCCGTCACCGCCATCACTAGTGCGGTGACGACCGGACGCGCTGAGCCGGCCTCGTTCATCGACAGCAGGTAGAGGGTGTCGGTCGAGGTGACGAACGCGGCCGGGTCGAACGGCCGCCGCGTCGCATCGGCCACGACCCACTGGTGCACGACCGGGTCGCGCAGGAACGCCATGATCTGCCGGGCGGTGCCGACCAGGCCGTCCAGCTGCTTCGGCGTCAGGGACCGGTCGGCCTTCAGCTGGCGCGACATCTCCCCGTAGCCGTGCTCGGCGAGGATCTCGACCGGGTCACCCAGCGCAGCGGCCTCGTTGTTGGCCTTCAGGTCGGCCAACCAGTCCAGGGTGGCCAGGATCGAGTGGCCCTGCAGGGTGGCGGCAAGCATCAGGTTCGCCAGCAGCGTCTCGCCACCGGGCCCGAAGTAGGCGTCGGTCTCCTTGCGGTTGCCATCGCAGGCCTGGAACGTCCCGGCCAGCCGCTGCGCCCGAGCCACCTTGGCGTCATCGGCGGCGATGAACCCCAGCGGATCCCACGTCCATGACGGCTTCTCCTGCACGATCTGCTGCACGTCGTGCACGAATACGCGGCCCAGCCGCGACCGGACTCCGCGGGTGTGATCGCACAGGTCACGCTTGTTCGTGGCCACGACGGCAGGCCCGCCGTTGAACGCGCACACCTGCGGGATGCACAGCGCGGACGTCTTGCCGATCCGTGGGCCCATCAGCGCCAGCATCGTCAGCTCGAAGTCGGAGAACAGCGGCGCCTTGAATGCCACCGACTTCCCCAGCGGCAGGCCGGGCCCGCACTCCGGCGGCACACCCCACCGGTCGGCCTTGCGCTGGCAGGCCTTCTGCCGCAGCTCTTCCTCGTCCTCGCGGGCCGACAGGTGACGGGCCATGCGGTCGACTCGGCGGCGGCGCCGCCAGTCCAGCCACCGCGCCCACAGCCCGAACTGGCGCGCTGCCAGCGCCGTTACGACCGCGACGACGACGAGGGACACCAGGACCAGCGCGGTCGCGGAGCTCGACCAGGCGGGCCGGTCATCGAACCAGGCCCGTACCCACTGTGCCGGTGAGCCTTGGCCGGTGCCGGTGATCTGTGCCGCCAACCAGCACGCGCCGAGCAGCACCAGCAGCACCACTGCTGCCACGGCTGCCGCGACGATCCCCGCCGTCTGGACACCCTCGGCGTCGCGCCGCTCGAATGGTTCCCGCATCATCCCCGGTCTCCTTCGCTCTGGTCCTGGCTGGCGAGGCACTGCTCGCACCACCGCACGATCGGGTCACCATCGGGACCGATCCGACCGCCGCAGCCCCGGCACGGCCCGGCCTCGGCGCACGCGTGCACGCGCCGGGCCCACGTGGGTGAGTCCTGGCGGTCCGGTCGCTCCAGCGCACGTCGGTAGATCGCCGGCAGTCGCGTGCCGGTCCTGCCGGTCATGCCGCTTCCTTCCGCCCCAGCAGTTGGTCGCGCAGGCTCTCCCAGTCACTGTTGGTGTCGATGACTTCCTTCTCGATGTCAGCGATCACCCCGCGGAACGGGATGCCCGGTGACCGACCGAGCTTGAGCAGGAACTTCGCCCTCCCGGGCGGCTCCTCACGGGCGCCTGTGTCGGGGTTGACCGATCCCATGTCGGACCAGCCAGTGACGTCGTCCTGCTCCTTGTCCGACATGTCCCAGACGGTCTTGAGGTTGCCCATCTCGTTGCGTGACAAGCCGCCCATGAAGCACATGTCCGAGCGCTCCACGAACCCCCAGGCGATCTTGGTCAGGGGTCCGTCGGGGCCATCGAGGTTGAGGTCGTTCATGGTGTGGGTGCACAGCAGCAGCCCGGATCCGAGCGCTCGGATCATGCGGATCAGGTTGTCGACGCGGTGCACGATCAGCGGCAGAGCGCGCAGCGCCCGGTACAGCTCGTCACCGATCATGAGGTACCGGCGCTTCGGCAGCACGCCGGCATCGGCGAGGTACTTCGACGCCGCGAGGACCTGCACCGCCTGGGTCCAGGAGAGGAACTGCACGCACCCCATCAGCGCGGTGTCGTTCTGGTCGATGCGCGAGACGTCGAAGCAGAACGGGGCATCCAGCGGCGGCCGCTCGTCGGTCTGCCGGCCGAACGTGTCGCCGAAGATTCCGCCGACGTCGATCGTGCCCAGCGCCGACAACAGCTCTTCCACGCGCTCGTCGTACCGGTCGTCGCTGCCGCGGTCGCCGACGACCGTGCGCAGCCGCTCATCGCGGCTCTCGATCAGCGCACGCATGTCGCCCAGCACCGGCACGCCGTCGAAGTCCTCGTCGAGCACGTCCAGCGCCTTGGCCAAGATGTTCGACTGACGGCTGGAGATCGCCTCCTTGGTCGCGATCTCCAGCAGCCCCTTCAGTGCGTTGAGACGCTGGGAGCGGATCAGCGCCAGCAGCTCGGTGACCAGGTCGTCCTCGCCACGCTCGGCAAGGGCGCTGAGGTAGTCCGCAGCCGGCCCGGGGTCGAGCACGTTCATGTGCTTCTGCCCGGGGCCGAGCTCGATCACGACCCCGCCCATCGCCTTGATGACCCCGCCGTACTCAGGCCGGGTGTCGGACATGACGATCGGCAGCACTCCGTAGTCGCCGACGAACGCCATGATGTGGCGGATCAGCGAGGACTTGCCCAGCCCCATCCGGCCGAGCACGAACGCGGTCGGTGCGTTGATCAGGCCGGCCACGAACCACGCGATCGGGTCAGCGCACACGGTGTACCCGTGCTCCATGTGCGTCCCGACCGGTGTCCCGATCGGCGGTGGTGCCTGGCCGATCACCCACGGCCACAGCCCCGGCGCCTGCTTGGAGGTGGTCACCCACTCCGTCGGCGCCTCCAGCCAGCCGGCGCGGCCGCCACCGGGGCCGGTCCAGCCGCGCATGGTCGGCCCTCGGTGCCCGGCCTTGGCCAGCTGCGACCGCAGCCGTGCAAGCGCCCGGAAACGGCCCTTTTTACGACCCGCGGGATGAGTCACGCCCACGCCCCGGGCACGGTCTCGCACCCGCTGAGCGCTGCGCTGTCCTTCTGCCGACGCGGCGACGTCTCGGACGGTCCGCTCAAGCTGCTGTGTCATGTTCCCCGCCTCCTAGATCTGGTCGCGCACGTTGTCCGGCACGTTCAGGAACTCGGGGATCACCAGCCCGAGAGGCAGCGTCTGCATGAACCCGGTGTCCTGCATTCCGTTAGCGATCCGCACCGTCAGGTGTGCCCGCTTGGCCAGCTGGCGTACCGCGGTGGTTGCCCTCTTCAGCTCCTCGTCGCTGAACGCGGTGACCGTGATCATCACCGCGGTCCGCACCATCACCGCGCCCTCGTTCTCCTCACGCTCGGCCTTCTTCGCGAACTGGAAGTTCGCGTCGTGGCGGGCCTTGTCGGCCTGCGTCCAGGAGAACCGGGTCTCCTTCACGCCCTGCTCGGCCAGGTCCTGGGAGACCTCCGGTGCCAGCGGCCGGTACTGGATGCTCACGCGCTTGCGTGGGATGTGCGGGTGCGGCGCGATCAGCGCCCGCATCACGTCCTCGGTCTCCGGTGCCTTCGGCGGCCGGACCCACACCCACGTGCGCGAGACCGCGCCGTCGTGGTGGTACTCGGTGTACTCGGTCTGGGCATGCACCGGTCCGGCGTCGGTCCATGCCAGTCCGGTCCCCTCTCCAAGCAGCCGGGCCTTCTCGATGTCGAAGGCCGCCGCAGGGTCGTACGCCGAGCGGGTGTCGTCGATGACCTGCTGGGCATCGCACCAGCGGGCGGTGTCGCCGGCGCCGGTCAGCCGGGCTTCCCCCAGCAGATGCGGCAGCCGCGTCGCGAGGTCGTCCGCGACGGCCTGTGTGGGGAGCTTCTTGGTGCTGCCGTGCTCGGTTCCCTTGAACGAGAACGTCGTCCAGCCCTTCACCGACGGTGAGCCGACAGTCACCTTCGCCAAGGTGCCCTCGCGCACCGCCTGGGAGTACTCCGGCGCATCCTTGCTACGGCCGCGCTCGGTGGAGGCCTTCAGCCGCAGCCCGGTGTCCGGTGCGGTCTCCACGATGCACGCCATGCCGACGACGTCGCCCTGCTCGCCGGCGAGCTTCATCAGCCCGCCGTGGTGGGCCACCATCCGGTCGATGTCGGACTGATCCCGCCCCGTCGTGCCGGTCGGGTGAGCCTGCATCACCACGGTGTGCATCCCGCTCTTGGACTTCGGCCACGACAGCAGCGCGAACGCGTCGCCGAGCGCGGTGCGGTGCTCGCTCAGCTGGGTGGAGGCACCCAGCCCGGGCAGCCGCACGAGCCCGTCCTTGGTCTTGCCGGTGGGTCCCTGCGCGAGCACGTTGCCCTTGCTGCGGCGCAGCACCCGGAACGCGACCCAGCGGCCGATCCGCTGGTAGCGGGCACCCTCAGGAGCGGGCCACAGCAGCGGGACCTCCACGGCGAGGAGGAGTACCAGCCCCAGCATCAGGAGGTACTGGTGAACCATGATCATGAAAACCGCCAGGACCAGGGTCAAGAACACGGCTGCGCCAGGCAGCAGCCCGATCCCGTAGAGCTTGAACCCCAGCTGACGCCAGTTGCCGTACCTGCGGCGGTTGTCCTCCCCGGACCGTGTCGCCTCTGCTGCCTGAACTGTTGTCATGCGTTCGCCCCTTCCGCTGCCAGTGCCTCATCGGTCACTTCCTGTGTCTTCCGGCCCGCGCGTGCGGCCTGGCCGGCCGACTTCGCCCACGCCGGCAGCTGACGACTGCCGCCACCACTGGAGGACGTGGACCCGGACGAGGCCTGCTCTGCACCCGATGCGGTCGGCGCCGACCCGGACTCACCACCGCTGGCCGCATCGGCGGAGCCGCCGCTTGCCTGCGTGCCCGCACCGGCGCGGCTCGAGCCACCCGACCGGGCTCCGTCACCGGTGCCCGAACCACCCGAGTCCTCCTTGCCAGAGGCGGTGCCGCCGTCCGGCGCCCCGGCCGCGCCGGACTCGCTGCCGGACGGTGCGGCCGCCTCACCGCCGGTGGTGGTGCCGGACCCGCCGTCACCGCCGCCTGCATCAGCGGTGCCGGACTCGCCGCCACCACCACCAGACGGCATGCCTGCTTCGCTACCGCCTCCACTGCCGGACGGGCCCGCGCCGTCAGAGCCGCCGCCGCCGGTGTCGCCGCCACCACCACCGGGGCCGCCGCCAGGACCGGCCGCGCCACCACCTTCAGTGGCGGCAGTACCGGCCGTGCTCTGGCCAGCAGTCGTCGCCGCCGTGGTGCCGGTCGTGCCCGCACCCGCTGCCGCCGCGCCGCCACCGGCCGCCGACGCGCCACCAGTGGCAACCATCACGGCGCCTCCCGCGATCGCGCCGGCCGCGACCGCGCCGGAGAACAGGCTTGAGCCGGTGGACCCGGCGATCGGGTCGACGAACTTGATCACCGCCGGTAGCGCAATCGCGGCGAGGATCACGATGGTGAACCCGTAGAGGGTGTTCATCATCGTGTCGCTGGTCTTCTGACCGGGGTCGCCGTCAACGCCGTAGATCAGCATGAAGCCGGTGGCGTAGATGATCGCCGCGACCGCCTTGTAGATGATGAACGAAGTCAGCAGCCCCACCGCACGGGTGAGGCGCTGCTGACCCGCCTTGCCCGCTGCGGTCGCGGCCGCGACGTGGCACGCGATCACCAGCAGGATGATCAGCGGCCCGCGGAAGAGCATGAAGATCAGCTGCATCAGTGAGCCGAGGATCGCCAAGATCGCCAGCAGCAGCCACAGCGCCGGCGTGTTCGAGTTCATCGCACCGACCACGGTCAGCAGGCCGGTCAGGCCCTGATCGCTCAGGCCGGGAAGGTTGAGGATCTTCGCCGAGAAGTCATTGGTCGCCTGCAGCCCCAGCTGCACCACGGCGGCCAGCGACCCCTGCACAACGACGATGGCCAGCAGCTGACGTCCGATGCTCAGCAGCGGCTCGCCGCTCATCTTGAACACCGCCATCAAGCACTGGATCATGATGATTCCCACCGACAGAAGCGCCAGGAACGGCCCCATGCTCGTCGTGATGTGCGCCAGCGCCCCGGCGAGCTCGGTGCTGCCGACGTTGGCTGAGTTGACGTCTTGGTTGGCGACCTTCGGGTCGGGCACCTTCATCCAGAAGGTCGACAAGACCTCCAAGACCCTCACGGTCGACTCAAGGAACGACTTCACCATGCCTTCGAACGCCGACCCGGCCGCGCTCGAGGCGGCTCCCTTGATGGCGTCCTTGGCATCGCCTCCGGCTCCAACGCACCCGACCAGATTCCCGGTCGCGCAGCCGATCCAGTCCGTCCAGCCGGTGGGCGGTGCCTGCATCATCGGCCGGCCTCCCAGCGCACGAAACCATCGAGGCTGGTGCTGCGCCGCGGCTGGGTGGTGTCGGTGCCGTCGAGCTTCCAGTCACCGCCGGACCACACCATCGGCGCGGTGATGGTGACCTGGACCCCGTCCATTCCGCCGAGGTCCATCACGACCTCGGTCAGCGCCCTGGCCGGGGTGTAGCTCAGCACGCGTGCCCCGACCACCCGGAACTGTCGGGCGGTGTTGGCGTCGGTGCCGCCGGGCGCCTTGAGGTACCGGTCTCGGGCCGGGCCGGGCGTCAGCTGGTTCTGCAGCATCACCGTGGCCACCGCGGGTGTGCCGTTGATGCCCATGACGGTGTTCGTCGCCGAGGTGAACGCGCCCAACGGGGTGTGGGCGTAGCAGCGGCGCAGCGTGTCAGTGCGCACCATCGGGCCGGCATCGGTGGAGGGCACCAGCAGCGCTCCACCGCCGAACTGGTCCCACGTCGTCTTCGGTGCCGCCACGGGCAGCTCGCTGCCACCGTCGCGTCCCGTCGGCGCGTTCGGGCACGGGCCCGCCGTACCGCCTGGAGTTGCACCAGGAGCCGGAGCGGGTGCGCTCGTGGTGGTCGCCGGCTGGACCGCCTCCTGGGGGTCGTCATCCGCCAGGAAGCGAGCCACGCCGCCGCCAATGCCCATCAGCACCACCAGAGCGAGCACGCCGGCTGAGACCGTCCACGCGCGCCCGTACCCGGACGCGGCAGGCTTGGGATCCTCGTTGTCCTTCTCGTTACCGCTTCGGCCAAGTCGCATCGGCCTGTCCTTCCCTTGAGGTGTGCTGGTTTTCGCTCATGTGCGCCGTGAGGCGGATCAGTAGTCGGTGAACAGGCTCAGCACGGAGCCAGCGGCGCCGAAGATGATGGCCGCGACGATCGCGATGAAGATGAACTTCGCACCCTTGAGCTCGCCGTGGCCGAACATGCCTGCTACCAGCCAGATTGCGCCGAGCATGATGCCGCCGAGGAAGGCGTACGGGCCGATCGTGGCGAGGATCCCCAGCAGGGTGTCCAGCCCGCCGGTGACCTCCGGCAGATCGACCGGTGTCGGGTTCGGCGCCGCCGGCGCAGCAGCGGCGAGGTGGTTCGTGGTCAGTGCGTTGATGCTCATGGGTTCCTCCCTTTCAGTGGCCCGCGGCGCGGTGTGCGCTGCGGATGTTCTTGGTGGTGGCGTGCACCCGCCGGGGTGCCTTCGGTGCGTGCGGGTCGGCGAGGTCCTCGGGCTGGCAGGTGCGCCAGGCCTCCACCCACGGGATGCGCCACGTCATCGGCAGCACGCCCGCCAGCCGCTTCGCCTGGCGGAGCTGGTCCTTGGTGGGCTTCGGGCCGTCGTCGACCAGCACGACGCCCAGCAGGCGTGCGGTGTCGGTCAGGTCCCCGGCCGACCAGACCCGGGCCAGAGACTCGGTCGCCGCGAGGCCGACCGCGTGCAGGCGCGCAACCGCGACGAACGTGCCGATCTGGTCGTTCTGGCCGTCTTGGAGCCAGGTCAGCGGCGGCTGTGCCACCCGGGCCGGCTCGGTGACCTCCTCGCCCAGGAGTTGCGAGAGGGTCGAGGTCCCTGCTCCGCCGTGCAGACCGATCACGGTCAGCCCGCTGACGGGTGTCGGTGTCAGGGAGTGCTCCTGCGCGGTGCGGCCACCGTGCAGCGGGACCCGTGGGCCACGGTGTGCGGTCTGCTCGCCGAGCACCGCGTCGTGCTCAGGGTGCCCGTCCTGGTTCTGCTCTGGTTCGGCCTGGACTGCGTCGTCCTGGTCGAGGTCGGTTGCTTCCAGCCACGGGTTCGTCACTGGTGCCCTGGTTGCCATCAGTCGCTCTCCTCGTTCGTGATCAGCCAGGCCCCGCTCGGCTGGCGGTGGGCGCTCAGCGTGGTGATGACGTCCAGGTCGCGCGCGGCCTTCTTCTTGCCGTCGCCGGCCAGAACACTGGTGGTGACCTCGTATCCGCAGCTGCCCTGCTCGCCGGCCGGGGTGCTGTCGCCCTCGATCGCGTAGAGGTTGCTGACAGTGGAGTAGCCCTTGCCCGCCGCCTGCGCAGCCAGGAAGTCGCCCGCTCCCCCACCCGGCTGCGGGGACAGCAGCCCGCTGCGCAGCACGCCGGCCGTGTACTTCGCCGCACGCACACCGGCGTCATCCGGGTGTGTGTCGATACGGGTGTCCCAGGCGTTCACGGTCCGCAGGTACGCCTCGCAGACCTGCGTCAGGTTCGTCATGTCGACCTTGCCCAGCTTCAGACCGCGCGGCGCGGTCTTCGGAGGTGCCGGAGGCGGTGTGTACCGGGCCGACGGCGACCATGCGGGGCCAGAGGTCGGCAGCGTCCAGCCGCTCGCCCGACCCGAGGGAGTGGGGCTCACCGTGCTCGGTGCGCTGGTCCTGGCCGGCGTGCTGGAGGTGGTCGACGCCTGGTCATCGCCCGAACCGCACGCGCTCACCGCCAGCGCCACGACCGATGCCACAGCCATGACGCGCACGCCACGACGACTCAGATGTGTTCTCACAACTTCACTCCCTTGGTTGCCATCCACGCGACGGGGTCCTCCACGTCGCCGGAGAAGTACGACTCACCCGCGCCGCTGTGCAGCTCGAAGTGCAGGTGAGGGCCCGATGAGTTACCGGTGTTGCCGGACTTGCCGATGGGCTGCCCGGCCTTGACCGACTGGCCGGCCGTCACGCTCTGCACGGACTGGTGCCCGTAGTAGGTGCGGATCCCCCCGCCGCAGTCGACGATCGTTCCCTTACCCAGGCCGCCGAGATGGCCCGAGACGCGCAGCACGCGACCGTCGCAGCCGGAGAACACCGTCGAGCCGATCGGCAAGGCCATGTCCAGGCCCTTGTGATCGGTCGAGCAGCCCGCACACGGCGCACCGCGCTTGCCTGGCCGTGAGGTGATCCGATACGCCTGCGTCCCAAGGGGATTCGCGAAATGACCGGACACCGCACCGGCGCCACCACCGGGGTTGGCCAGCTCAGCCGCGAAGTGCGGGACTCGCGCGAGGATGTTGCGCGCGTAGTTCATCGACTCGCGGTCGCCCGGGATCGGTCCGTTGTACCGGCGCACCACTCCGGGGCCACCGTTGTAACCGGTCAGGCCGTGGCGCACCACGTCGCCGGTCACGACGCCTTGGGCCTTCCAGCGCTTGACCATGCCGATCACCTGGCACAGGTAGTCACCCTGCGAAGGGATCGAGTCCAGCGGGTTGTGCACGTCGGCGACACCGTCGCCTGAGTAGTCCTTCCCCACCGCGGCCCACGTCCCCGGCATGAACTGCGAGTACCCCTGCGCGCCCGCGGGGGATCGAACGTTGCGGAACTGGCTCTCGTTCTCGATCTGCGCCGCGATCAGAGCCGGCGAGATCTCGGGGCACATGCTCGCCGCCTTGTTGATCGCCGGGACGAGCTCCTTCGGCACGCTGCCAGCCCGCAGAGCGCCGCCCACCCCGGCGCCGACGCCGGCGCCCGCTCCGCTGAGCAGCTCCTGCTGCGGGCCGACCGCTCCACCGAAGAGGACAGCGACCAACAGCACCGGCAGCACCACCAGCCCGCCCACGACCGCCACGACCGCCTTCACTTCGTGCTCGCAGGCTTGGGCTTGGTCGGTGCGGGCGTGCTCTTCGGTGGACTCTTGGGCTTGGGCTTGGTCGGTGCGGGCGTGCTCGTCTTCCCGGTCGAGGTCGACGGCGCAGGCTTCGCCGGTGTCTTCGTCGCGCTCGAGGGCGCAGGTGTCGGCGTGGCGGCAGCGGCGGTCGCAAGAGTGACCGCGAACAGCCTGTCGCCGTCGCCACCGGGGGCTACCACCAGGCCCAGCGAGCCCAGCTGCGCCGACGGCATACCCACGTGGTCAGACGAAGCGTCCGGGATCGGATCCGTGCTGATCCCGCCATCACGAGTGACCATGCGAACCCCCGCGGTCGTGGGAGTCGCATACGCCCGGTCGGTCAGGACCGTCTCGGTCGCCCAGTCCGCAGGCAGCGTCACCACCTTGCCGGTGGCGAGGTTGACCAGGGACTGGTCCAGCACGAACCAGGTCCCATCGCCCGACCACCGCAGGGCGTCCTTTGACAGTGCACCCGAGCCGGGGCGGCCCGCCGTGACCGTCTTCACCGGTCGGGTCAGATCACCCCATGCGTACTGCTGCACCAGCTGTCGCTTCCCGTCCTTGGACGTCCACGCGAACAGCAGCCCCGACCCGGACGAGCCCAGCACGCCCCGCGGTCGCGCACCGGCAGCCGGGGACGGTAGCTGCTTGGCCGCGGGCGAGACTCGATCGGAGGTCACCCGCCACCACTGGCCCATCGCGTTCACACTCAGCAGGTCCGAGCCCCACGGAGCCACCGGTTCCGAGGCTGGAGGCACCGCGCGCGTCACCCACTGGCCGGACGGCGTACGCATCTGTGCCGAGACCTCACCACGGCGAATGACGACACCGAGCGGGGTCGAGACCGCCTCATCGCCGCGGCCCACACCACGGTCGAATACCACCGCGCCGGACGCACCGTTGACCGTGACCGCCCGCGATGACGTGATCGCCGTGACCAGGTCCTGCCCGTCTGCCGACGAGACCGACAAGTCGACCTGCCGTGAGCCGCGGCCCAGCGGCACCCGCCACACCACGCCCGACGTGCGCGCATCAACACCGACCAACGCGCCGCCGTCCAGCACCGTCACCACCCGGCCGCCAGCGGCAACCACCGGCGCCGACCGCGATACCAACGGCCCGACCGACCACGCAGCTGTGCTGACCCGGCCAGCCGGATCCAGGACCGGCAGCTGCGTTGGCGTCGGTTGCGCCGGCCGCGGTCTTGCCGTCGCCGTCGTCCGAGCCGGGGCCAGCCCGCCATCGGACTTCGGCCACGCGATCCCGATAAGCGCACCACCCGACAGCGCGAACACCACTGCAGCTCCCGCCGCGGCGAACTTCTGCCGACGCTCCAACCCAGCCCATCCAGCACCGGCGCGACTGAGTCGACCACCCGAGGCGGACTGTGACACCGGGAACGGGCGCCCCTCTGCGTCAACCACGAGCTCAGTCCGGTCGCCGTCATCCGCGATCGCCAAGACCCGGATGAGCTTCAACGACCCCTCACGCTCGGCCGCGCGCTCCCCCGCAGCGGCCAACCCAGCGCGGTACAACCCACCGTCTCCCGTAGGCCCGGCCGCGACACGCTCCCCGTCCAGCCACACAGAGCCCAGGCCGTCCTCGCCACGGCGCACCTCCAGCGACAGAACCGGAAACGGCGGCGCCTGCGCCGGGTCGAAAGGCGCCTGCTTCACCTCAGACATCAGCAGGCACCCGCCCGACTCCCAGGTCATCGAAGTCCTTGCCGCTCAACGGAACTCGCGAGTCGGACTCGGCGTACTCGACCAGCCGCGCGGCGACCGCCTCATGCGCCGACCGGTGCTGCTCGAGGACCTCGCCTGCACGCGCGCGAGCACCCTCGAACAGCGCGTCCGCGGTGAGCGGGCCGTCGTAGCCTGCAGGTCGTACGCCGCAGGAGATGACCCGCCACACCTGCGACTGCGCGGTGTTCATGTCAACCGCGGATCCGCCGTCATGAACGCCGTCACGCAGGTCCTGCACGTTCCCGGCGACCGCGCCGACGAGGTATCCCCACGCCTGCTCGACGGGTGCGAGTCCCTTGTTGTCCACCGCAACGACGCGACCCTCGCTCCCGTCGGGTCGCACCCGTACGTCGACCTCTTCCACGACGACGCCGCTGGCCAGGAAGCCGACCACGTGCGCAGCCTCATGACGCGCGCGGCGCTCCAACGACAGGGACCCGCCGGCCGACGGCATGGCCGCGGAGGCCAGCGCAGAACCAGCACGAAGCGCGGTCGCGGACGGTGCACTCAGGTGCCAGCTCACTCGACGCTGCACCCCGCGCCCACTCCGCAGCAGCACGTACACGACGAGGACGTAAGTCACCGCGGTCGCCTGCTGCGGCGCCGACCACTCACCCCACACCCGCGACAGCTCGACGAGCTGCTGCGGTCCCCACCGCAGCAGAAGCACCACCAGCGCCGCAGTGAGCATGGTCCGCAGCCCTTCCGACGCCGAGAAGCGCACATCGCGGCGCAGCGCCGCCCGAGCTGGAGCTGACCACCACTGCCCCAGACGGCGAGCCTTCGAGCGCAGGGGGATACGCGAGGCCCACCGCCTGGGAGTCATCACACGCTCGTCACCGTGGCGCTCAGACATGGGCACCACCAGCGACGAGGAAAACCACGCCGGCGCGCTCAACCGGGTGGACCTCAGCAACGCTGAGGAGCACCCGCAGCGGCGTACACGTCGAACACTCGACATGCACGATGAGGCGCGGATCCACGAATACGCAGCCGGCCATGCCGTCCACCGCGACAGGCCCTACCGGTGTCCCCATCACCGGGCACTCGCGCAGCTGGCCCACTACGAGCCGAACGGCTGCTGCGCTACCGACCGACGGCATGACCAGCGGCCGCCCGTCATTCAGATGAGCGAGGTGAGCCGCCACTGATGCCGCGAGCATGTCGTGCTCTGGGTCAAACTGGTTCCCCGGCAATGCCGTGACCTGAGCGATGTCGTGAAGGTCGGTTGGCCGCGTGGCAGGTGACGAGCCGTAGCTCGCCCCCTCTCCTGCCACGCGACCGGCGCGACGCGCAGCCGCCACGGGTCGCGGCGGCGCGATCACGGTGCCTTCGCACGGCGAGATCCCCATCCCAGTACCCCCTCGCGTACACGCGGAGGGGGACGCACGCTGCCCGCCCTCCACATGCCCTGTGGGAGACTTGGCGACGGGTGGGAATGGGCGTGTGTCCTGCCTGCCAGCAGGGCCTCACACCGTTCTCACCTGGCGGTGCGCCGGCCATCGACCGATGCTCCGCCGTGGCGGGTTCGAGTCGTGCTTGCGTGCTCTCGGACCCGCCACGCTTATGGCTGCTGCCTCGTGGAACCTGCCAGTTCCCTGAGACGCCTCATTCCTATCCGTAAATTATATTTACGGGCAAGCGTAGGAGCGGGAAATTGACCGACTCCTTACCCACCCCATAGCGGTTGCGTAGGCTCTGGCCCACAGCGCAGGGGGGCCTGACTGCGAAGGAGAGTTGATGTCGCTCGAGGCCGACGAGTGGGACGACTCAAGAGATGCGCCGTTCGTGGCCACCGGGGTCAAGGCCCACCTGACCCGGCTGCGCGAGACGTATCTGTTTCTCGTCGACGGGAACCTGATTGGCTGGAGCGATCAGGACATCGCGGACCGAGCCGGAATGACGCGGGCGTACGTGTCACGAATCATGGCCGGCCAGAGCGAGAACCTGGGCATGGTCAAGCTCGTCGGCCTGGCCAACGCGTTCGACGTGACGCCGCTGTACTTCTTCTCGGCGTCCGCGCGACGACGGGTGAACCGCCGCCTTGACGCGCGGCTGGAGCACCTACGTAAGCAACAGCTCTTTGGCTCGACCGCTCAAGAAGAGGATGCTCGCGAGGCCGAGTAGCGCGGCCAGGATGGTGATGGCGGCGGAGATGGATGACGCCGAGATCAGCGCTCCGAACACCGCGATGCCCGCTGGACCGGCCGCGACGATGGCGGCCACTCGGGCGGCCTGCATCCGGCTCTGAAGGTGGTCGGGTGTGGACTCCTTCAAGGACCCCACCAGCAGGGACGGGCCGAAGCCTGTGCTGACGCCGGCAACGGCGGCAAGAGCACACACCAGGCCCCACGAGTCGAGCCAGCCGAGCACTGCCACCGCGGCCGCGGTGGGCACGAGCGAACCAACCGCCCACTCCTCGGCGTTTGAGAGCGCATCGCCCCAGCGGGCAACGGCGATGCCGCCCACGATCGCGCCGGCGGCGTACCCGGCATCAATCAGTCCGAACGCCGCGGCTGACCAGTGGTGCGCTTTGGCCAGCAGCGGTACGCCGAGCACGATCGGCGGTGTCAGCGCGAGGTTGGCGACGACGAAGATCAGCAGCTTTGAGCGCACCGACTTCGTCCGCAGCGCAACGCTCCAGCCTTCACGCGAATCGGCGGCGAGCTTCGAGAGCAGGACCAGCAGACGTTCGGCCGCGGGCCGCGACCGAGTAGTGCCCGCGGGTACCACCAGGCGAGCAGCCAAGAGCCCAACGAGTGCAAGTGCGACGGCG
Source organism: Luteipulveratus halotolerans (assembly GCF_001247745.1). Taxonomy (NCBI): domain Bacteria; kingdom Bacillati; phylum Actinomycetota; class Actinomycetes; order Micrococcales; family Dermacoccaceae; genus Luteipulveratus; species Luteipulveratus halotolerans. Next base: position 27,710 of record NZ_LAIR01000001.1, on the reverse strand, counting down.
GCCTCGTCCGAGCCCCACACGATGAACGCACCGACCAGCGGGCCTGCGCTCAGCATCCCCAACCGGCGCACCAGGTCCAACGCCCCCTGGATGCCCTTCTGCCCGCTGTCGGACGGCACGACCTCCGTGCTCAGGGCCTGCATGGCTGGCTCGTGCGCACCATCCACCAAGCCGTACGCGATCGCGACGACGGCTATGCCGAGCACCACGTCCGCGGCCAGCGCGGCGATTAGACCCACCAGGAGCAGCGAGCGGATGACCAGGGTGGACTTGACCACCGGAGCCGCCCCGAAGCGATCCCCGAGAGCGCCACCGACAAGCAAGAGGGTGGCGAGCTTGGCTGCTGCGGCCGCGCCGACGATCCAGATAGCGCCCAACGCGCTGGCGCCGTGCACCGCGACCCACGCGAGCAGCACGTAGACCATCGCGTCCGCTGCCTGATCAAGGCCGAAAGCGGCGAGGTATCGCCTAGCCCCGGCACTGGCGAACCAGTTCCGAGCCACTTGCTTCTCCCCCGTCATGTCTGTGCTCATCCGCGAGCAGCGTGCCCCGACTTCGCCGGTCCACCCCACGGGAAGACCGAGACGGTGCGGAAGCACGGCCGCTCCTCGGCGGGCCCCTCGGCCGCGCGCCTCGCGGCGACCTTGGCCTCGAACGCCGAGAACACTGCCGCGATGTCGCGATCCAGCTCCCGCAGTTCGTCCGCCGTGCAGTGGACCACGTTGTCTCGCCCGATTGAGCTCTCGGACCACTTACGCGGCCAGCGAGACCAACGCGCCGTCGCCCACCAGCGCATCCGGTTGATGCGCCGTTCGACCATCACCCGCTCGAACTCCTGAGCCGCTGCAACCAGCTCCTCGTCGTCCTCGGAGATGTCGGTCCAGTTGATCCCGCCGGCAAGCCCCGGTCCCTCGCGGTAGCGCACCACGCCGTCCTCATCGACGAACTTCTCGATGAGCTCGGCGCGCAGCAGCTCCTGCAGGTGGACCCGGCCCAGGTTGACCCGCGCCTGTGGTGCCAGGTCGCCGGCCGAGACCAGGGCCTCGCCCAGCTCGTGATCCGAAAGCGCACCCCACGCCTTCAGCGCGTCGATGACCGCGATCCGCGTTGGTGACGACAGCGCGAGGAAGAACGTCAGCTGACGCTCTCGAGCATCAGCCGGAACACGGGGGCCGTCAGTCACCCGGTGACGATATCCGCGGATCGTTCGACACGGTGAAAGGCCACCCATAGACTTTCGCTGCCATAGAAGAACCCATGCGGGAGGTCGAGCACGATGCGACGAATCACCATCGCCCTCATCAGCTCGGCAGCGGCCTTCACCTTCATTGCGGTGGGACCCGTTGGCGCAACCGGCTCCTCGCAAGGAGCGAAGGTCGCCACCAACTGCGGTTGGTGCTGAGCCAGAACAGCTAGTCCAAGACGACGGCCGCCCCAGGCCTAGAGGGGCGGCCGTCGTCTTGTTCTTGTACGCCTGGCCATCGACCTCCACCGTGCCAGACGGGCACGACACTCAGGCAACCAGACTTCCGCTTCCGGAAACCGACTTGCGGCCGAGTGGGTTGGGAGCGTCTCAGTAGTCACACGCGCAACACGCCGCGCTAGCCGTGTTAACCAGTTATTGGGCCGCCTGGTGGTTGGCTGTCCGTATGGCAGCAGGAGACGTCAACCGCAGCGACGAGCGTCGCGTCATGGTCGGTTTTCGCATGAGCGCCGCTGATCGAGTCGAACTGCGTCAACTCGCGAGCAGAGCAGGTATGAGCGTCCAGGCCTACCTCGAGTGGAAGGCCTTCGGCCGCGACGCTGAGGAGCGTCCCCCTGGCCGGCCCCGCCACACCCAGGAGGGCCTGCCTCTGACCGGATAGGCACTCAGGGCAGTGCCCTGACATGACAAAAGCCCCTGCGCCAACAGGAGCTTTGTCGGACGAGAAACCGAGTAGCAGCTCGGTGTCCCTATACAACCTCGTAGACGGAGAGGTGGCTTTGTGCTGCCCACTGTACCTCTGCATGCCCACACGTCCAAGGACATCTCACGCTGGACGCGCCGGGCGCAGATCTACTCCCTCACGCCCCGCGTGGCTGCGCTGACGCATCGTCGGTGCGCGCCGGAGCATGCTGCGTGGGTCGAGCGACGCTGCGGCCGGGACCGTTCGGTGCTGCCCCGGTGGCATCAGGACGACCGTGGCCACGAGCGCCGCGGTCTGCGGATGTACGCCGACGCCGGCGCCTACGCGCGGTTGCCGGTGTGGGACTCACGCGAGCACTGGCACACCGTCGTCGTCGCGGTCGCGGTGCAGCTACACGCCGACAAACTGCACCGCCGGATCTCGCCGGAGATGTTCAAGCGGATCGCCCGGGTGAAGTCGGGGTATGCCGAGCAGCGCACCGGCCGGCGGTGCATCGTGCGCCCCGACACCCTCGCCAGCGTCGTCGGCTGCTCGGAGCGGCACGTGGAGAACTACAACCGGATCGCCCGGCAGATCGGGCTGGAGAAGGTCGTCATGGTCGGCGGGATGCTCACCCGACGGCAGCGCGCGTTCTGCTACCGGCGCGGTTCCCGCCAGCGCGGGTTATCCACAGAGGTGGCCCTGCTCAACCCCTTCTCCAGGCGCCTGTTGTTGTGGGTTTTCACCCCCACTGGAGGTACCCCACGCGATCCGTCCTCTCACCTGAACACTGGGTTCCTTGACGTCGCCACAGGCGACAAGAAGGACGCGACTCCGTCGCGGCTACCCACCAGGAGAGCCCGGCACGCCCCGGGTCGCCGTCTGGCCGCTCAGATGGTCCGTATCGTGCCCTGGCTGGCCGCTGAGCGCCCAGCACGCTGCGCCGCAGCACTGACGCCGTTCGCGACCTGCGAGCCCGGGTGGAGCGCGCAGGAGCTCTCGGTCGCGCTGGCCGACGTCGTACGCCGACGCGGGCACAACCCGGGTCGGGTCACCGCGGATCACATCACGACCCGGCCGGCGGTCGTGCTCGCCTCGCTGCTGCGCGACCTGGACCCGGTCGCCGACCACCCACGCTCGAGCAACATGACCACGCCGCGGCCCGTCGAGGTCGAGCCGGTGTGCTGCGACCGGCCTGACTGCCGGGACGGCTGGCTCGGGCAGACGTTCGTCGACGTCGCCGCCGGCGACCTGGTCCTGATGTGGCCGCAGGACTACGGCCAGCCCGGCGTGCCGTGCCCGGACTGCGACCCGCGCGTACGCCGCGGACTCACCGTGGCCGAGACCGCCGAGCGCCCGGACCTGTACGCCGACTGAGGCCACCAAGCAGACGTCTCCTGTGCGGACAATGTCAGTGATCGACCCGAAGGCTTACATGGGTGGCTCCGTCGGTGAGTTCGGGCACCGTTTGTCGGTCAGTTCCGGCATCAGCCGAGGTCCAAGAGGGCGGATGTCACCGAGAGTCGGCACCACCCTCCGGGCACATTGACACCGACGTCCCGCGCTGGGACAGTCGGAACATGTCCCACCGTGGGACACTTTGTGAGAGGGGATAACCGGTGATGGTGACAACCGACGACATCGTGGCGGCGTACGAGCGTGCACGAGTCAGGGCCGAGGCCTCCACGTTGATCGAACGAAGCCTCTTGCGCTACGCGATTGCTGAGTTGCGGGAAGATGGGATGTCGACCCGGCAGATCGCCGCCCGGTTGAGGCTTCCCAAGTCGACAGTGAACCGCGTGCGCTCCACTTCGAAGGAACAACTGGCCGAGGAACTGCACTGGACTACGCCCGATGCCTATGTGGAGGCCAACAACGCCGCATGGCCCGCGACTCCTCCCATGCAGATCGCGAACGCGCCCTTCGAAGTGGAGGCCACCTCCCCGAACACTCGCCGTTGGCGGCTGCTCCAGTTCGCCGGCCACGACGAGCAAGGCCGCCAACGGTTCTCCCTCGACGGGAGGCGCGCTGGGCCAGCCGGGCGCGCGTGAATTGATGGCCACAGCTCCCGGACAAATCGCAAGCAGCTGGGACCTCGGCTGATGCCGGAACTGATCGGCCTACCCACTGGTACGGGACATCCCCGTGGCGACGGTGCGCGGTTCACGTCCGGGCGCTGCGCTCGGTGGGTGTGCTGGTGGCCGCCACGCTCCCCCGGACGCCGGTACCGCTGGAGCCGGGGGCTCTGGAGCTCCTGGCCGAGCCGCAGGCCGCGTTTACGCTGTCGGTGGCGCGTCGGCCCTTCCCACCCCAAGCGCGATCGACGCGCCGCCCTGACGGCCGGTGCAGCCCTCCCAGCCCACCGGCCGGCGCCTGGCCCTGCTGCTTCCCCCTGGTAGCGGGGCCTTCGCGCGTTCACGGGTCCTACTGCCCGGCCACCGGCTGGCGCCGTCGACCACACGTCAGGGCGTCGGCGGCCGCGCCGGTGCAGTTGCTCGAGCCCGGCGTACGTTGTGTGGGTTATTTGGTTCGCAGACCCGCCCGGTCACCTTGGAAGGGTCGTACGGGTCGCCCAGCGTGACCGATCGGGGGCCCGACCCGTCAAGGGCGTCGCTGCGCTCCGTCGCTGACGCGATCGCCTGCGGCGACCCTGGACGGCCCACCCTCGCCCGGTCCCACCGTGCTCACCCGCCCGACCCACGGGCGCAACCACGAGGAGCACGCCATGCGCTACAGCACCGCGATCGAGGCCGCCGAGCACCACACCGACAAGGCCCGGGCCCGCCACCAGGCGGCCGAGCAGGAGCTGGCCGACCTGTACGACAAGCAGGCCAGCATCTGCCAGTCGATCACCCGCGCGCTCGAACAGCGCGCCGCCACCACCCGCGAGCTCGCCGCGGCCGAGCGCCGCGAGGCCGACACCCGGCACAGCGCCTGAGCCGGAGCACGCGAAGGGCCGCACCCCGACACGGGGTGCGGCCCATCCAAGCCTGCGTCAGGTGCGCGCTACTTCTCTGTCGCCAGACGTTCGATCCGGGCGGGCACCTTCTGCCCGGTCTTCTTGCTCGCAGCGACGTACACCTTTGCCGCTGCGACACGATCCGCTCGTGTCACACCGGTGGCATTGCGCTGGGACGTGACCCGAGAACCCCTACTTGTGGTCGTCATCGTCGTCCTCCTCATCCACCTTGGACTCCAAGTCTGCCTCTTGTGGTCGTCGGTCGTCCACGACCGACGACCCGTGCACGGAGAACACCCGATCACCCTCGAGGGAGTCAGCCTCGTCGTCCTCGCCTGGTGCGTCGATGATCGGCAGCGCCACCGCCTGCAGGAAGTCGCCGGCGGCCACAGTCGGAGCGGACTCCGCCAGGTGCTGCAGCGCGCTCAACGCCATCTGCCGATCGACGGCCAGCTGCTCCACAGCCCACTTCGCCTGATCCCACCAGCGGTCCTCCACCGCCTGATCTGCCTGGGACTTCGCGTTCTTGCTGGCCGCCCGGTAGGCGATCACCGCGGCAGCGACCGCGGCCACACCACCGAAACCGGGCGAGCGAGCCCACTCCCCCAACCACTCCCAGCTCATGACCGGGCGCGCTCATCCTGCTCATGAGCCAACCGCGCTAGCTCGATCAACATGCAGTCCGGGTGCATCGTCTCCCCCGACGTCACCCCACCCGACGCCAGTGGAGTCGCGCACATCGCCTCCGCGACACCGTCGATCGACAGCACCGCATGCGTCATCCCGTCCGCGCCCGCCGCGAAGTACCGCGGCACTCCCTGAACACTCATACCGGTAGCCCCTCCTCAATTAGATAAGTAGACCCTGCTATTCAAAACATGTAGGCAGCGGCTACTTCTTCGGCGGGCGGCCCAACCGCAGCGGCTCAGGCTCGGGCAGGTCCTGCGCACCCGTGCGCTCCACGTACCGCTGACGCGCCCGTGCGGTCGCCACCCGCGCCGCGAGGACGATGAACTCCCCTCGAGAGCGCTTGATCGTCAGCTGACGCTCGTCGTCGGCCCGCGCCTGCTCGATCGCCTCCAGCGTCGCGGAGTCGATGTGGAACATTCGCGAGGACCCACGCCCGGGCTGCTCCGCGTCCGCGTCACGCACCGCGGCGATACGCCGCTCGCTCGACATGTCCGCCAGCTCTCGAGCAGCGTCGCTGAGCCACTGACGGAAGCTGTCCGGTGTCTGCTCGGGCGACGCCTTCTCATCGACCTGGTAGGCCGCCTGCGCACGCTTCAGCGTGGCCGGACGGAACCAGATCGCGATGTTCTCCGTGCCAGCCGGGGCCGACCGCGGCGACGGAGCCGCCGCCTTCTTCTCCACAGGCTTCGCCTGCTTCGGCTCCTCCACCGTGCGCCCAGGCTCAGCCGGCGCCACCGGTGCAGGCTCAGTCGACGGCGGTGCACTGACCTTGGCGAGATTCGCCGGGTCGGCGTAGTGGCCGCCGGCCAGAGCGCTCTTACGCGCTGCGGGTCGCTTGCTGCCCATCTCAGTTCTCCTTCAGGACGTTCTTCAACAGCTGCAGGTACAGGTCAGCCAGCACGTACGCGCCCGGCCAGTCATCCAGTGCGATCCCGGCATCGGCTGCGTCCGCGATCGCAACGCGCCGCGGGATCACCGGGTCAAACACCGGCACCCCGAGCTCGCGCACCTCCTGCTCTCGCTCGGCCTCCCCCACACCAGCAGCGCGCATGTTCAGGACCACCCCGTCCATGCGCAGCCGGGGGTTGTAGTGCTGGCGTACCTGCTCGATCGTGCCCAGCAGGCTGTTCAGCCCGTTCAGACTCAGCATGTGAGCCGTCGTCACCGGGAGCACCTGGTCAGCAGCCGCCAGCGCGTTCAGCGTCAGCAGGCTCAGGTCCGGCGGGCAGTCCAGCAGGATCACGTCGTACTTCTCCCGCAGCGGCTCCAGCTGCGCGCGCAGCCGGCTCTCCCGACCCACGCCAGCCACGACCAGCTCGTTACGGACACTGTTCAGCGGCGTCTCCGAGGCCGGCGCCAGATCGACACCCCACAGCCCCGGAACGATCACGTCCTCCAGCGACACGTCCGACACGTGCTCACTCAGCGCGTCCGCCACGCTGATCGAGTCCGGGTCGTGCAGCTCCGCCGCCATCCGCGTCGTCAGATTGCTCTGCGGGTCCAGATCGACGCACAGCACGCTCATCCCCAGCCGCACCGCAGCGCGGGCCAGGTTCTCCGTGGTCGTGGTCTTACCGACCCCGCCCTTCTGCTGCGCCAACGCATAAACGTTGCCCACTGCCTTCTCCTTCGCTCAACCCGCCCAACAGCGGGAAACAGTCAGGTACTACTCAGATCGGCTAGGCTCAGGCACCTGACCGAAATCCTGTGGTGTGGTTACCCGGATGACCGGTCACCGGCCTCCTACGCCCCACCGGCGTAGGAGGCCAACTACGTTCCGGCCCTTCCACAACTACAGCAGACCCTACACAATTAAGCAAGTAGGCAAGCCCTCATTACTCTAAACGTCGCGCAGAGCTCGGGGACAGGCCGCCTAGGAGGGGTGGGGGGTGGCCCGGTTTCGCGCGGAATGCTGCGGTTTTCTGGGTGCTCACCATGTGAGACAAAACAAGTATGCACTACCCACTAAGCCAGAAAACAAGTAGACTCTAACTATCAACCACACCGCAGGAGGACACCATGGCCCGCTTCGACAAGGCTCGCGGCATCGTCACCGAGTGCGACCGCTGCAGGTGGAGCGTGGAAGCTGACTCCCTCGAGGACGCGGCCGCCGCCGAGCGCAACCACGAGCAGGACAGCCACACCCCGGCGTGGTGCCCCATCTGCCAGCCGCACCAGCACGGTCCCAAGCACCTCGAGCGCCCGCACGCGGCCTGCGTCGAGGCCGCCGAAGCCGCCTACTTCGCCCGCTTCTGACCAAGGAGAGCGCATGTCCCTGCACTACGTCGGCAGCATCCAGCAGGTCCACGGCCCCGTGGACGCCGTCGAGACATGCACCTGCGGAGGCTGGCGCGGCCCGCAGTGCGCCACCCCCGGAGGCCTGCGTGTGCACACCCGCGACAGCGCCGGGCGCCGCCTCGTGCTGCGCCACGTCCGCCCGACCTCGATCCGATCCGAGCCCGACGAGCAGACGCCTGCCCCGCGGATCATCAAGGACCTGGACGAACTCCGCCGCGCCATGTGCGGCGAATGAAACAAGTAGCCACTACCTACTCACCAGGAGAACCCATGCCCGAACAGACCATCACCGTCGTCTTCGACGTCCCGGCCCCCACGCGCGAGCGGGCGGCGATGTTCGTCCGCGACCTGCTCGCCGAGCACGTCAACCCCGTGATGCACACGCCAGCAGCGGCGAGCGACGCGGTGACCTGCGAGTCATGGTGGTTCCCCGAGCGCGACCTGAAGCGCATCGACGGCAACGACCGCGACCCCATGCACCTGGCCGACGACATCTGACCGAACGGCCACCGCGCAGCAAAACAAGGAGGCAGACCCTCATTGCCGCGCGGTGGCCGCCGGCCTGCGGCCGGTGGTGGCGGCCAGCCCTGGCGGGCTGTCTGTGTGGTGTGGTGCTGTGCGCGTGCGGCTCGCCCGCCGCTGCCGCGTCGGGCGAGCCACCCGAGCCCAGCACCACGGCGTCGGCGCCCGTGGCCGGTCTCAGCTGGTCGAGCCCGCCGGTGGTGGCGTAGAGCTCGGGGGACAGGCGGCCTTGGAGGGGTGGGGGTGGCCCGGTTTCGCGCGGAATGCTGCGGTTTTCTGGGTGCTCACCATGTGAGACAAAACAAGTAGGCACTACCCACTGGACCAGAAAACAAGTAGACTCTAACTATCAACCACACCACAGGAGAGGAACCCACATGGGCACCAAGCAGGCACTTCCCACCATCGAGATGGTGAACCCGCAGGACGTGGTGATCGGAGACAACATCCGCAGCGACGCCAAGGCGACGCTGGGCGCTGAGTTCGTGGCCTCAGTGCGCGAGAACGGCGTGATCGTCCCGGTGCTGGCCTACCGCGACGACGCGGGGCAGGTCGTCGTCCTGGACGGCCAGATGCGCACGCTGGCGGCTCTCGAGGCCGGTACGCAGCAGATGCCCGCCGTCGTCGGGGACAGCCCCGACGACGCAGAGCGGGTCATGCGGCAGTGGGTCGCCAACGAGACGCGCGTGCAGATGAGTCGGGGCGACCGGTTCGAGGCGGTCAAGCAGTTGACGCTGATGGGCGTCAAGGCTGCCGATGTGGCCCGCCGCACCGGGCTGGACAAGGCCGAGGTCGAGGCGGTCAGGAAGGCCCACAAGGCCGGAGTGACGGGGGAGAAGGTCACTCAGCGCGAAGGCCTCTCGCTGACGGACCTGGCGCTGCTTGCGCCGTACGAGGACGACCCGGAGGCGATGGAGTTCCTGACCGCCTTCCGGTCGAGTGGTGACGGGCTCAAGCGTCGTATCGACTCCTGGCACAGCGCCAAGGAGGACGAGGCTCTGATGAGCCAGGCGCGCGAGTACTGGCAGGACAAGGGCGCACGGCTGACCAGGAAGGACTACGACGACCGGCGCCTGACCCCGAAGGAGGTCACCACGCGCGAGGGCAAGCCGCTGCCGCAGGACCCGGAGGTGCTGGCGCAGATGCCCGGGGTCGAGCTGGCGCTGAGCATCGACCGCCGACGCGGCAAGGACAAGGACGGCAACAACGTGACCGAGAAGTACGTCCGCGTGGAGGCCCTGGTCAGCAAGCCCTCCCAGAACGGCTACATGAAGCGCACCACCGACGCCCAGGGCAGCATCCTGGACGCCGAGCAGGCCAAGGAGCAGCGCCGCGCCGCGACTCAGGCCCGCAACGAGTGGGGCGAGGCCGAGCAGGCCCGCCGCGCCTTCATCGCTGGCCTGCTCGACGCGAAGACGCCGCCCACCGGGCACGAGAACATCGTCGCGGCCTGGCTCGCGCAGGGGAACCGGCCCAACCTGGTCCAGATCGCGCCGCTGTTCCACGCCGACGCCGCGCAGATCCTGCGGCAGATCAAGAGCCCCCGCACCACCGCCAAGCGCCGCCAGACGCTGGCCGCCGTCGTCGCCCTCATGCAATGGGAGGCCGGAACCAGCCTCACCACTCACAAGTACCCCGACAGCATCGACGGGCACATGATGCGAGCCCTCATCAAGGCAGGCCACCAGGCCACCGAGGCCGAGCGCAGCATCACCAAGTAGCAGCACCAGGGGAGTGAGCCGCCCCGCGCGGCTCACTCCCCGCAGCGATCGCCCACAGGGTGAGACAAAACAAGTAGGCACTACCCACTAGACCAGAAAACAAGTAGACTCTAACTATCAACCACACCACAGGAGGACACCATGAGCAGCAACTTCTGGGACTCGGCCGAGGTCATCGCCGCGTACTCGCGCGCCGACGCCCTGCGCGACCGCACCCTGCACGCCCTGGACCGCACCACTGCCCAGGCCGCCGGGTTCACCGTCCCGGTGGACGCCACCGACGCCGCCTGGACCGACGCGATCGAGTGGGGGCCGACCCAGGAGAAGGCCAACCCGCGCGCCTACCAGCACCAGCGCGCGCGGCTGTGGGACGTGCTCATGCTCGCCGGGATGGCCGCACGCTCCGCCGCGAGTCGGCAGGCCAGCGTCCGAGTGGGGGAGCGGTTCGCCTTCACCGTCGCCCGCGTCCCTGGCGACCGCCCCGCCGAAGAGGCCGAGGACCGCACCCTGCACCTGGTCGTCGGTGCCGACGACAGCGGCGCGATGACCTTCGTCATCATGCTCCCCGACGAGGACTGAGCGTCACCGGCGGCTCGGCCTCGGGTGGGGTCGGGCCGCCGGCCTGCGGCCGGTGGTGGCGGCCAGCCCTGGCGGGCTGTCTGTGTGGTGTGGTGCTGTGCGCGTGCGGCTCGCCCGCCGCTGCCGCGTCGGGCGAGCCACCCGAGCCCAGCACCACGGCGTCGGCGCCCGTGGCCGGTCTCAGCTGGTCGAGCCCGCCGGTGGTGGCGTAGAGCTCGGGGGACAGGCGGCCTTGGAGGGGTGGGGGTGGCCCGGTTTCGCGCGGAATGCTGCGGTTTTCTGGGTGCTCACCATGTGAGACAAAACAAGTAGGCACTACCCACTAGGCAATAAAACAAGTAGACTCTAACTATCAACCACACCACAGGAGGACACGATGAGCACGCGAGTCGAGACCACGGCCAACCCGGTGATGCTGGCCCGAGAGGCAGGCCTTGACTCGGCCCTGTGGCGTGTCCAGGACCGCCCGACCAACCACGCCGAGGCCTGCCGCATCCTCGACGCGATCCACGACGAAGCGCTCAGCAAGGCCGACCGCTGGCTGGGCGAGGTCGAGCAGGGGCGCGCGGGGGTCGCGACGTTGGACTACGTCCGCGACCTGATGGAGATCGTGCACGCCATCCAGGCCCGCCGCATCCCGCGCGCCTGACAAACAAGTAGCCACTCATCCAATAGCGGGAGGACCCATGATCGACGCGCCGCAGCTGTGCCAGCACGGCTACGAGGCCGAGCAGTGCCCCGACGAGCAGCCGCCAGAGGTGCGCCGCGCGGTCGAGTACGTCCACCGCGCCGCCTATGCCTACGCCGTTCAGTTCAGCCTGGTCAGCCGTGACGACGCGGAGCGTTTCGCGGCCGAGTGCGCACGCGACGAAGCCCGAACCGGCCGCTACCTGTGGGACGCCGACCCCGTCGCACCCGCAGGACTCGACACCGCACTTCACGCCTTCTTGGGCATCCCCGCCTGAGCACTGACACCCAGCCCACCCAACAGACAGGACACGCCATGACCCGAAGCGACACCGCAGACCTGCACATCACCCACACCAGCGCCGAAGGGACCACGATCGAGGGCACCGCGCGCGGTGACGGCACCAAGCCGGCCCTGGTCGCGAACAGGTGGCGATGGAGCCGCAACCTGGGCGCGTGGTACCTGCCGCACACCCGAGACCGTGCGCCCAAGCGCGACGCGATCGAGCAGACCGCGACCGACCTGCGGACCGCAGGGTTCACCGTGGCGGTGACCATCGACGCCACGCCCCGCGACCAGGTCGAGGCCGAGGCCGACCGGGCCGAGCGCGCAAGCGACCGAGCCGAGCGGTTCGCCCAGCGAGCCGAACGACGCCAGGCCGACAGCGACGCAGCATGGAACAGGGCGGAGCAGATCAACCAGCGGTTCGCGGGAGGTCAGCCGATCCTCGTCGGCCACCACAGCCAGCGCGGAGCCGAGCGCGACCAGGAGCGCGCCCACGCTCTGCTTGGCCGCAGCGTCGAGCAGCAGCGCCAGGCCGACGAGGCCCGGCGCCGAGCCGAGACGGCAGCCAGCGAGGCCAGCGGCCGCGAGGAGCCGCACCAGGTCGCCCGCCGCATCGACGCACTCACTGCCGATGTGCGCCGCCTCGAGCGGCAGACCAACGGCCGCCCCAGCGAAGAACTCGACCACGCACGCGCGCAGCTCGAGCACTGGCGGCACGTACGCGCCCAGCAGGTCGAGGCAGGCCAGACGCGCGCCTACACCCGTGAGGACATCGCCCCCGGCGACCTCATCCAGATCCGCCGCAACGAGTGGGAACGTGTGACCCGCGTCAACGCCAAGACCGTCACGGTCTACCGGCCCGAAGGGTGGAACGTCGCCCGAGTCAGGTACCACCAGATCCGCGACCACCGGCGCCCGAGCCAGGAGAACGCGGGGGAGTCCACCACCTGAGACAAAACAAGTAGGCACTACCCACTAGGGCAGAAAACAAGTAGACTCTAACTATCAACCACACCACAGGAGGACACCATGGCTGCAACGCCCACCATCACGCCCCAGGGTCTGGCGACCGCACTGCCGCGCATGATCGGCTACCAGCCGCGCGACATGCTCTGTGTCGTCGCGCTAGCCGAGCAGGAGGGCAAGGCCACCATCGTCGGCGTCGCCACAGTGCCCCGCGAGCCCGAGCAGGAGGCGCGGTTGGTGGCGATCAACGCAGTCCGCGACCTGGCTGCACAGCGCGCAGAGTTCTTTCACCTGGTCGGCTACGAGGACGCACCCGGGCGGGTGCTTCCGCTCATGGCAGCCGCCGAGGTCGAGGTGAGCATGAGCGACGCCGCCCTACTCGGGTCGCTCCTGGTCAGCGGCGGCATGGTGACCGACACCGTCACTCAGGAGAGCGCACCGCTTGACGAGGTCAGCGACGACCTCACCCACCTTGCGCCCGCGCCCACCCACGACCGCGACGGCATGGTCGCCGCATGGGCGGCTCGGGGCACCCTCACGCCGAAGGACACCGGCCGGCCGTGGGTGGACGCATGGGTCCACGTCCTCGAGGGCACCGCAGACGACGCCGACGTGCAGGCGGCCGCCTACGCGCTCCAGGACGTCGACGTCCGAGACGTCATCATCGGCACCGCCGCCACCTTCCCGTGGCCGATGCCGACCGACGTCGGCGCCGACGTCGAGCCCCTGCGCAAGTTCGCCGACCGGCTCAACGTGGACGCGCTGCGCCGGGCCGTCGTGCGGCTTGCCGACGGCCCCGACGCCGTGCCCTTCCTCACCGTCGCGGCCTGCCTGACCTACGCCGCGGGCAGGATCGAGACCGCCATGCTGCGCGCACGGCTTGACGCGCTCAACGCGCGTGAGCACTACCGCCTTGCCGCTCTGATCCTCGCGATCTATGACCGCGCGATCGGCCCCAAGGACCTGTTCCGCGCCCGGTGACACCACGGCGGCTCGGCCCCGTAGGGGTCGGGCCGCCGGCCCGTTGGGCCGGTGGTGGCGGCCAGCCCTGCGGGCTGTCTGTGTGGTGTGGTGCTGTGCTCGTGCGGCTCGCCCGCCGCTGCCGCGTCGGGCGAGCCACCCGAGCCCAGCACCACGGCGTCGGCGCCCGTGGCCGGCGCAGCTGGTCGAGCCCGCCGGCGGTGGCGTAGAGCTCGGGGAAAGGCGGCCTTGGAGGGGTGGGGGTGGCCCGGTTTCGCGCGGAATGCTGCGATTTTCTGGGTGCTCACCATGTGAGATAAAACAAGTAGGCACTACCCACTAGACCAGAACACAAGTAGACTCTAACTATAAACCACACCACAGGAGGACACGATGAGCACGCGAGTCGAGACCACGGCCAACCTGATCAAGATGCCCGAGCTCGAGCAGTCCAAGACGGGCAAGCCATACGCCCGAGTCCGAGCCCTGCACACCGTGCGCGCACGCAACACCTCGACGGGGGAGTGGGGCGACCTCGAGACCATCGCGTACGACCTGGTCGTCTTCGGCCAGGACGCCGAGGGCCTGTGCCGCACCGCGCCGAGCGGTCGCAAGAACCTGCGAGTCCGGTTCGCCGGCCGCCTCGAGGTCGAGGTCTGGCAGCGCGAGGACGGCACCACCGGCCGATCCAACAAGGTCGTGACCGACTACATCGCGCCCATGTGGACGCAGGACCTGCAGCTCAGCACCCGAGGGGGCGCACCGGCGCCCACCGCACCGACTCCGGTCGACGAGGACGGCTGGCCGATCCACGGCCAGGCCTGAGCCCAGAGACCACACGAGCGGAAGGATCCGTCATGGGAATGCGAGCCGTCGTCACCTGGAGCGACTACCCCGGCCTGGAGCCCGAGATGCTGTACGCGCGGTGGGGATCACCGATGTACAAACTGGCACCGCTGGCCAGGTTTCTGAACGAGTGCATCGTCTTCGGTCAGCGACCGGACGTGCACCTGTATCGCCTGTGGGCCGGCGCCCACCCCACCGAAGACACCATCACCGAGCCGTTCCACCCGGCCGAAGGCGAAGGCCTGCCCAGTGACCTCAACTGGCTGTGGACGATCGAGACGCAGGATCACTCCAGTGGCTGGAGGGTTCGCATCCGCGTCGAACCGCGCGGCGTCGGCGCCCGATGCCTAGCCCCGGAAGACCTGTCCGTCACGGAGGACAACCTCCTGCCGCTGATCGACCGAGCACACGAGTGGCTGCGACACATCGCAGATGGCGAGGCGTTCGAGGCCCAGCGCGTGATCGCACGCAACCAAGCCGACGACCTCGAGCAGCTCGCCGACTACCACCGACGAGCCCGGATCCACGCCGTCGTCTAATCGGCTCCTGTGCCCCTGACCTCCCGCGACGCACAACAGGTCGCGGGAGGTCAGGCCTCAAGCCGTGCGTCAGTGGTCCGCGAGACGCTGGGGGAGTGGTGGGACAGAACGACGGCCGGCGGCCGCAGCACCAGCTGCCGACCAATCAGGACTGGCCGTCAGACGCCAGACTCGAGCGGATCGGCTACGCGCCCCACCCGATCGACGTCACGGCCCGGGTCGAGTGGCCGGACGGAACCCACCAGCACGTCGCCGCGAAGGCCGTCAGGTGGCTGGGGGAGAGGGTGCATGTCACCTGGCGCGACTATGCCCGGTGCGGAGGCACCGTCAACGTCTGGCTGAACGCCCGAGACGTGCAGCGACGACCGCGTGTGCCTTAGCGAATCTGCACCGTGCTGCCGAGACGGCGCGCTTATCGTTCGTGCATGAGTGACTGGCGGCCAGGGGAGCGGAAGCGACGGCATGCGTTGGAAGGGCCGTTCGATGGGGTCCCGGAGCACCTTGTCGCCCCGCTGCGCGACTGGTGCCACGCGATCCTGACCGGGAACGATGACCTGCTCGAGAAAGTGTGTGTGTCCCTACGCCTACCGAGCTATGGCTACGGAGCAACTGGTCGCCACAGCTTGTTGTCCGAAGCAATCGCACCACCCCGCCACCTGCTGCTCGACATTGTCGAGTTCCTAATTGAGAGCTCGACTGAGTGGGATTCGTCGGTCGGTTATGAAGACGTCCAAGAGCTGGACAAACTGCTGGCACGGGGAAACTCGCTGTTTCGTGTGAAGCCCGATCACAGGGGGCTTCTGACGCAGGTTCTGCCCGCCGTCAAGGCCGAGGTCCAGGAGGTCGTTGACTCAGCAGGGGAGACGTCGGCTGGAGGACACCTCGCCGAGGCTTGGGGGGCGGCGTACGCACGCACCCCGGACCCAGTGAAGGCGTACAGCGAGAGCATCAAGGCGGTGGAGGCGGCGCTTGCGCCACACATCTCACCGCAGAACAGCAAGCAAACGCTCGGCACCATGATCACGAACGTGTCCGACAAGCCGACCAAGTGGACCTGCGTGCTGCCGTCGAACGATGCCGAGAGCGGCGTCCTCATGGTGCTCGCGCTGATGAGGGCGTTGTGGACTGGTCAGACCTCGCGGCACGGCGGTCTCGGCCCGACGCGTCATGAGACGCCCGACGAGGCACGCGCTGCTGTGCACCTGGCTGCCACCGTGGTGCAGCTCGCGACGAGCGGGGCATTCAGGTTGGCTGATTGACATAATCATAATTATCGGCGTTGCACGCAATAAAATTGCATTACATGCATGTTTGCCGGTCTTGACAGTGCTAATCATCGTATGATGCGCTGTGGGTATGGAAGTACACCCCGTCAAGCTCGTATGGCAGCTGCAGCGTGTGATGAGTGACCGCGAGATCCGGTACAGCGCCGAGCTGCGGCGCCGGCTGGAGCTCGTCCTGGGTGATGAGACGCCCTCGGAGGCCCAGCTGTCGCGGATGGTGCGAGCCCGGCCGGAGCGTCTGACCATGCGGACCCTTGAGGGTCTGTGCGAGGTCCTGGCCTGTGAGCCAGGCGATCTGCTCACCCGTCCTCGAACCCGTCAGGAGACGACCATGTCCACCTACGAGTCACCCGAAGAGCTCGCCGAGGCGATCGGCCTGCAGTACGACCCGGGCAGTGAAGACATCATCCCGGGCTTTCCCAGCGAGGCCGACTGGGGCTGGAACGCCTCCGGGTTGGGCACTGGTCCCGACCAGGACGGCGGCCGTTGGCTGGTGACCTTCGCCCGAGCCCGTGCGGATGCGGCCGAGGGGCACCTGATCGGGTACGAGGTCGACGGCCGCCATCAGCGGACCGGTCGGTGCGTGCTGATCCGGTCGCCGTGGACAGCCGAGCGCGATCAGACCGAGCTCCACCGCGCGATCCGAGAGGGCTGGTGGGAGCCGAACGGCCTCAGCACCCTGCACGATCTCGACGCTCGCCTGATCCGCTAGGACGGCGCGAAGTCGTGGGCTGTCACACCTGCCGACAAGGATGGCCGGGCCAGTGCAGCAACGCCGGCCCGACCCACACGAGATTGGAGCTCGAGCATGAACGATGCGAATCGGACGCGTAACTCCGTCCTGGCGGCCGCGGATCGCGCCGACGACGACCGGCTGGCGAACAAGTGCATGTTGATGGCCTCGGTCGTGTTTCTTGCGACATGGCTGCTCATGGTGGTGACCGATGACGCGATCCCGCCAGGAGTGGTCGGTGTCGCTGTCGTGGTTGGCTGGATCGCCGCAGGACTCATGTTCAGCGCGGGCGTCTACTTCTACCTGCGCAGCCGGGTTCGCAGCGGCGACTAGTCAGCACAAAGTGAATGGCCTGGCGGGTGCAGCAACACCACGCCAGGCCCTGACCGAGATTGGAGCTCGATCATGGACAAGTCTACGAACCAGAACGACATCGCTCGACTCAATGCAGAGCTGCAGATTGCGCAGCTCGCCAAAGCTCAGCACATGGACCGAGCGAAGATGGCTGCGGGCAGTGCTACTTTCGCGGCGGTGTGTCTGGTCGCTCTGCTGTCGATCCCGTGGGTGTTCGACCTCCTGGTGGACGCCCAAGTCAAGACGGAGGGCGCATTCGCTCTCACGATGTGGCTGGGCACCGTCTTCCTCGGGGTGATCTTCATCGGCTGCCTTGGCGTGACGTGGTTCCACCTTCTTCGGGTGGCCAGCGCGAGCCGTGATGCACTCGACGCGCTGCGGAGGTTGGGGCCTGAGGGATATGCCGCCGGGGCCCAGCGATGAACGATTCTGCGGACGCGATCGGCGGCCTGCTGGCTCCGTCCAGCTGGAGCGCCTGGCCGTACTACATCGTGGCTGCCGGTGTGCTTGTGGTGCTGATCGAGGTAGCGGTCAGCAGGTCCACGAGCAACGCGCGGTCGTGGGCGTGGACGACTGTCGCGGTGGTGGTGTGCTCCGGAGGGGTGCTCGCGGCTGCTGCAGGGACTCGAGCTGTGGCTGTGCGGGTCGTGCGGGATCAGGCGCACGGTAGCCCGGTCGGCGCTGCGCTGAGGGGGGCGCTGGACATCGACGGCCTCCCACCGTCGTCCGCAGCGGTCTATATCCCGTCCGTGTTCCTGCTCCTGGTGGCGCTAACGGTCTTCTTGTACGTCGCAGCCGTGATGGTCTGGGTTCTCGCCGCCGGGCTGCCCATTGTGGTCTGCGCGGACAAAGCCACCCGGGACAGGTGGCTGCCACGGTTGCAGTCAGTGAGCGCGATCGCGCTGCTGTGGCCGGTGGTGATGGGCGTGGGCGTCGGCGTACTCGTCTGGTCTCACCACGCAGACCAGACGCCGACAGTTCGTGCTGTGTGGGCGGAGGCGGTCCTCGTTTTCGAGGCGTATGCGTTCTTCATCCTGCCGCGGATGACGCGCAAGACCTGGGCCACCGCGACACGAAGTGAGGCGCGCTCATGACCGACCGCGCCGGTACCGGTGGCTCGCCTGTTGCCGTCCGACCACCCGCGACCGGGCTGCGCCGGCACGTCAGGAACGCGGCAGGGTTCGCCCTGGTCTGGGGGGCGTCGAAGGTTCCGCACCGGGTGAGCTTCGTTCGCTCAGCAGGAATTCCACGTACTGGCCCGGTGCTGGTCGTGGCCAACCATCTGTCCATGACTGAGGCCCTCGCGCTGGCGCGGACGGTGATCGGGCACCGCCGCTTCCCGCACGCGCTGGCGATGGCGGAGGTGTTCTCCTGGCCCGTGGTTGGTTGGCTCGCCCGCCAGACCGGGCAGATCCCCGTACACCGCGGCACGGAGGCGGCCGCGCACGCGCTCGAGGTTGCGGCCGCGCGGCTGGAGCACGGGCAGGTCGTGGTGATCTACCCCGAGGGCAGGCTCACCCGCGAACCGGATCTACGCCCCGGTCCGGGCAAGACCGGCGCGGCCCGACTCGCTCTGAACCATCCACATGTGCCCGTCGTGCCCGTCGGGATGTGGGGTCCGCGCCCTGGGAGCCGGCATATCTGGCACCGCCACCGTGCCCACCTGGTCGTCGGCGACCCGATCGACCTCACCCGATGGGCTAACCGGGGCAACGACACGGCTGCAGTAGCTGAGGCGACCGCAGCAATCATGGCCGCGATCACCGCTCTGGTCGAAACCGCCCGCGGCGCACCCTTCGACACCAGCGGCGCCGGTGCTGACCTCACCCCGCCGCCGCGCTCGACATCGAATTAAGGCGGCCTTAATATGGGTAGTGAGGAGGTTTGCGATGACTGTTCATGAGACGAAGCCGGCTGATGAGGCTGTGCTGCAGGATGTTGCTCGAGCGGCCGCGCGTGAGGCGCTGGTGCCGATCGACGTCGCCCGCGCCCTGGTGGCCGCGGTTGACGGTGGTTCGGTGGCGCAGGTGAAGGTGGCCGAGCTGCTGGGTGTGTCCGCTCCGGCGGTGAACCAGCGGCTCAAGACCGCCCGCGGTGTGGCACCGGTGCGTGAGGGTTTCTCGGGTGCGCGCCCGTTGGAGATCGCGCAGCGGTACGCCGCCGGCGACATCGACCGTGAGCAGATGCTGGATGAGCTGTCGTCGTGGCCGTACCCGCCGCGTGAGCCCGACCCGGACGTGGTCGAGTGGAACGTTGCCGGTTTCGGTGACGACTGGAGCGATCTGGGCACCGCGACCCGGCGCGGGTACATCACCTACGACGACTACGGCGTGATCTTCGACCGTGTCGAGGCGCGGGAGGCGCAGGCGAGCACGTGACGTGGCGATCGGCCCCGGATCGTTGGCCCGTTGCCGATCGTGTTGCAAAAATTTCGCGAAATCTTTCCGGCACCTCTGAGCCGCCGACCGACCCGGTCGGCGGCTCAGTAGTGTCGCGGGCGTGGCCGTGGATCTTGAGCAGCACCAGCGTGTCCTGACCGAGCTCGCCGCACCGGAGGGGCCGTTGACGGCCACCGGCCGCCGCGCGACGGTGAACAACCCCGCATGGTTCGGCAACGGCCGCCCGCGGCCGCAGCGCGCGCAGCTGCACGACCGGTTCCTGGCCGAGCACCGCCAGGCCAAGCCCGACGCGAAGGCTGACCGGCAGGCGGTCGTGCTCGCCGGCCCTCCCGGCGCCGGCAAGACGTCGTCGCTGGACCGGGTCCTGGCCGAGCGTGGCTCGAGCCGCGATGAGTGGCTGGTCATCAACTCTGACGACTTCAAGGACGCGATCCTGCTCGAGGCGTTGCGCGATGGCACGTACGACGCCTGGCTGAAGGATGCCCAGGTGCGCGCGGCCGAGGCGCGCGGTCATGAGTTCCAGCCGCGCGAGTTCGCCTCACTGGTGCACGAGGAGTCAGGCCGCATCGCCAAGGACGCCCTGCAGGAAGCAGTCGGCGCCGGCATGAACGTCGTGGTCGACGGGACGCTGTCGAACCGCGCGAACGCCCAACAGCTGCTCGAGAACCTCTACCGGTCGGGATACAGCGTGACGGTCGTCGACGTCGAGTGCACCCGGCAGCAGTCCGAGGGCCGCGCGCACGGGCGCTGGCGCGACGACCGGCTCGCGATGGAAGCCGGAACCGGCAGCGACCTGGTCAACACGCTCGGCGGCCGGTGGGTGCCCTCAGAAGTCACTTCCGGGTTGTTCCCGACCGGGTCGGACCGGTCCGTCGCGGCCGACGTCGTCGACCACCTCGAGAGCACCTACGACGTCGAGGTCATCCGCTACCAGCTGCCCGAAGGCGCTGCCGTCCCTGAGCGTATGGGCGGCGAGCAAGCAAAGGACCCGGGCGCTCAGCGCGCCCGGGCCTTTCGCTCGGCGGTGTCTCCTGGTCGATCCCCAGCAGGTCCGTCCGCTACGCGCTCCTCTCCTGGAGCGACGCGGCCGTTCTCAGGACATCGTCCTAGTCCGAACCGGGGAAACGACCTCGACCGCTAGGTGCAGTGGAGATGTGCTCGTCCTGACGCCTTGATCCGGGTGGCTCCTGTCATGCGGATGGCGCCACGGTGTCCGATCTCATCGGGTCGACTGGAGTCGGCTCTGGGGACGCCGGACGTCCAACAGCTGCGGTCCCTTTCCGGCCGGCGCCCTTGGGCCGACCGCCGCTGCGGTTCGCAGGTCGGCTGAAGCCGAGGTCCTTGGTCAGTTCGCGCTCGGTCCACCCGGAGGCGCGCGCACCGCTCCATGCGTCGCCCTGCTTCTTCGCGGCTGCAGTGAGTGCCTTCTTCGCGTCCTCGAGGGCTGCGTTGGCATCTTCCAGCTCGGCGATCGCAGTCATGCGCTTCTCGAGTAGCTGACGGGCCCGGTCCTGTGTGCTCATGCGTCGTGATTCCCTTCCCCGTTCGTGCGCGGAGGCCATGTGTTCGGCTGCTCTGTCGGCGCCGACGACCTGGCCTTGCTGTTCCAGCAGGGTACCAACGGGCGCTGACGGAGAGAGGGTGAGACGCACCCACCATCTCGTGGCGTGGTCGCCGCGCGACCGAAATCGGACGCAGGTGCCATAGCGATGGTGCTTGGAGCCAGCAAGATACGCACTTATGTGCATTAAGCGGTCCTTGGGGCTGGCGCCCTGACGGACCGATGAGGCAAAATGCAAGGCATGACGACAGACGAGCCGACCCCCGGGTCCCCGGTTGGGAGGTCGGGCGAGGAGTCCCCGGAGGCGACGCAGCGGCGTCGTTTGTTCCGGGGCCGTCGTCGTGCGAATGACTCGGCGGGGCCTCGTAGTCATCGCACGGTCATCGCTCACTCGGATGCCGAGTGGGTCCGAGTGAAGGCGATGGCCGCGGCGCAGGGCGTGAGTGTGCCGCGGCTGTACGAGCGGGCGCTGTGGACTGGGGATGCTGTCGCGGCGGAGCGGATGAGCGCGATCTACTCGGAGGTCTTCGGCGCACGTCGCGGCATCGCAATGGCGCTGTCGAACGTGAACCAGATCGCGAAGGTCGCCAACTCCACCGGTGAGGTGCAGCTGGCGCAGCTGCTCGCGGTGATGGAGTACCTGGAGCGGCAGTACGAGCACTTCAACGCCGTGCTCGCGCAGCTACCCGGTGGGGAGTCGCCGATCGTGACGAAGTACGAGAACCCGCGCTACCTGATCGAGCGTGAGCAGGAGCGCGACCAGTGATCATCAGCGTCTTGGGTCAGGGGCGTGACATGTCCGGCGCGACTCGTTACCTGTACTCCGACGGCAAGGCGAACGAGCACACCGACCAGCACATGATCGCTGGGTCTCCCGGTCTGGTCGCTGAGTGGGGCGGCTACCTAGACCCGGTCGAGGCGGCCGAGCTCGGGCGGGTCATCGAGGCTTCGTGGCGTGCGCAGTACGTCGACCAGCGCGCGTACGCCGGCGCCCCCGGTGGTGGTGTCTCGCGTGAGTCGCTGCACTCATCGCAGGCGTCCGAGCGTGAGCAGGTGCACGTGTATCACGTGACGATGTCGCTGGACCCGAGCGAGGGTGAGTACACCGATGAGCAGTGGGCGACGCTCGCGCAGGAGTTCGTCCAGGGCATGGGTTTCGAGACCGGGCGCGCGGAGGACTCCGCGCGCTGGGCCGCGATGCGGCACGGCAAGTCCGCCAAGGGCAACGACCACATTCACCTTCTGGTGAACCTGGTCCGCAACAACGGTGAGCGCGTCGAGCTGTCCTACACCGACCCCGAGACCGGGCGGGCGATGCGGGACATGCCGTACACGCAGGTGCTGCGTCGGCAGATGGAGGACAAGCATGACTTCGTCGTGCCGCTGCGCGACCGTGGTCTGGACGCCAAGGGCCGCGGTGCGTCGAAGTACACGCGCGCCGAACAGCGTCGCGGCGCGGACCGTGGTGCGGTGCCGAAGGGCAAGGGCAAGGGTCCGGTTGACCCGGACCGCGTGTACTTGCAGCGCGTCGTACGCGGCGCCGCTCAGGCATCGCGCACCGAGGCGGAGTGGGTCTACAACGTGCTCGACGCCGGTATCGACATCGAACCGCGCTGGGCGCCCGGTGGTCGTGATGAGGTCACCGGCTACAGCGTCCAGCTCGACAAGCCGACCGCACCCGACAAGAGCGCCGGTGCGGATTCACGAGTGCGGTTCGCCGGCAGCAAACTCGCACCGGATCTGTCTCTGACGCAGCTGCGCAAGCGGTGGGCCGCGAACGAGACAGACGAGTCACGCGCGGCCGCGATCACGACGTGGCGCGGGGAGAACATGCCGCCGGAGCACAAGCCGGGCACGCTCAACGCGACACCCGACCTCGAGCGGGCCGCGGCGGAGCTGAGTCAGTGGAACGACGACCTCGAACGGCTCGACCCCTACGACCCGATCGCGTGGAAGGTGCAGACGGCGCACGCTGCCGGCACCGTCAGCCTGATCGCCGCGCGCGCCGGCGAGGACGAGGTCCTGCGCCCTCTGTCGGACATGGCCGACCGCTACACACGCTCGAGCCTGGCGCAGCCGTACGACGCCGAGCGCACACCGTCGTACGTCAAGGCGCAGCATGTCGCACTGGCCGCACGCCACCTGAACCTCGCACTGCGCGCCGGCGGCGTCGACTCCTCCGTGGATGGTTGGCCGTACTGCAGCAGATGGAGCGCACCGCACGCGCGATCGAGGCCGCACGCGACGCGCACCAGCGCACCAACCTCGCGCGCGCCGAACTGTCCGCCACGCGCGTTGCGCCCGCGACGCTGACCCGGTGATCGAGCACTTGGACCGCAGCGTCGCCACCGATGAGCAGCAGCAGAACCGGCGGACTGCGCAGGCCGCGCGGTCGGTCCTGGCGCCGCGGCGCGGCCCCGTCACCGCGCACCGGCCGACGTCTACGGCGCATGCGCCGGAGCGGGACCGCAGCGTTGAGCGAGGACAGGGCCCGGACTCCGGTCGCTAGCCGGTGGTCTTCTCGAGGAGCTTGACCAGCCGCTGCTCGAGCGCGTCCCCAGGCCAGATCGGTTGTCCCGGAGATCCGGGGGAACAGGTAACCCTTGACGGCCAGCTTCCTGACGTCCCCGCGCGGGCCGCTGAACTTGTCCTCGCCGAGTGCGCGGAGATTGTCGTCGATGGCGAACGCGCGCCGGTAGGCGAGCATGCTCAGGCACCTTTCGACGCGCATGTAGTCGTCCTCGCCGTCCCAGACAGCGCGCACGTCGTCGAACCACCGCGGCGCGTTCGGCATCCCCAGGTAGTCCTCGAGCAGCAGCCGCAGCCGCTGCTCGAGCGCCTTGCCTGCCTCCTTGCCAGTCCCGGCAGCGGACCCGTGCACGTCGCGGGCCTTCTCGGCCGCGGTCACCTTCTCGGCCGCGGTCTCCGCCTTGGCCGTCGCCTTGGCCTCCTTGTCCCGAGCGGAGTCGAGCTGCCGCTCCGCTTGCGCGAGATGGCGGGCAGCGGTGTCCTTGGTCTGTCGGGTGGCGAGCAGTCCCACCGAGCCATTCGCTGCCTGCGCCTCGCGCAGTGCCCCTTCGGCTACGGCGACTCCCTCGCCACGCTTGGCAGCCTCGCGACGCAGGGTCTCGACCTCCAACGGCGAGGGCGCACTGGGGATCCGCTCGTCCGCGCGCAGGCCCACGAAGTACGCCAGCCACTGGCGCCGCTCCTGCTCGTTGACGGCCGCGAGCTCGGCCGGTGATCGCAGCTGCTGCCCCTGCAGGTTGTACGGCATCTGGCCGCAGTGCTGGCAGGGTGCCTGCGCGAGCACGTCGCGGATCTCGGTGAGGACGTCGTGGCTTTGCTGGTCGGCGTTGCTCATCTCGCTCCTGGTGTGTTCGGTCGGGTCCGTGCTCAGCTGCACGCCCGCCACCGGCCGGCCTGTCGTGCGCGGGCGGTGGTCTCGCGGGCGGTGTACTCGGCCTTGCGCTGGGTGGGGATGTCGCCGTGCTCGTGTGCTCGAGCGGACCCGTGGTCGATGAGCGCGGCGCCGACGTCGGTCGTGCCGTGCTCGACGCTGACGTAGCCGAGCAGGCGTCCGTAGACGTCGCGCTTCCACTGCGTGGGGTCGGTGGTGACGGTCACCCATCGGCCGTCGACCATTCCGCGCAGGTCGCGGGTGGCGGTCTTGGCGTAGCACTGCGCCCGCGCGCCGTCGTGCGCGAGCTCAGGTGCGTCGACACCCACGACGCGGACCTTGCCGGCGTCGCGGCCGCGGTCATCGCGTACACGGAAGGTGTCGCCGTCCAGCACCCGTGTGACGCGCAGCCGGTGCCTCTCGCCCTCGCGGATCGGGGTGTGCGCCCGTCCGGGGTTCGCGGATCCGGTCCAGGACTTCACCCGATCCCGGAACGTGGGGTTGTTCTGATAGGTGAGCGTGCCGGCAGCGCCGGTCACCAGCAGCGCCCCGGCGAGCAGACCGGCGGTGCCGCCCGCGGTTCGCCGCTCGTGCGCGCGCACCGGTGTGCCTTCCTTGAGTGTGTATCCCTTGACCCACGTCATCGCGACCTCCTCGCGGTGTTGGCACCCCTGCCGCTCCCATCGTCTCCGGCACCACTGACACCGCCGCGAGCACACGAGTAGGCGCCCACGGTGAGGTGGGCGCCTACTGGCGTGCTCAGAGCGGGTTGATCTGTCGTGGTCGCCACGGGCCGATGCGGTCCATCAGGGCACCGGACAGGCGCTGCCCCTCTCCCCCGCCGACCCGGAAGACGACCTGATCGACGATCAGCCACAGGCAGTGCCGGGTGTCCTCGATCAGGAACGTGCCACGTCTGGGGATCGGGTCGGTGCGGTAGCCGGACCCGGTCATGACCGTCGTCACCGACCCAGGTCGTTGTTGCGGCCGCGGCGTGGCGACAGGGCCGACTTCGCCGGTTTGCGGCCGCGGTTGCCGGCACGGGAGCGAGCGGCGCCGACCGACTCGGGTGTGGACCGGGAGAACGCGGCGCTGGCCTGCCTGCGGGCGTTCGCGGTGCCGGTGTCGACGTTGCTCAGGTCGGCGCCCGCGGCCCGGTCGTACACCGCCGGCCGTTCGGCCGGTCGTGACGCCGGCGGTGCCGTCGTACGCCGGGCGTCCTCGGGCTGGTCCTGGTCGACGTCGGCTGCTGGTGCCAGCGATGCGGCGGTGGCGCGCAGGTCAGCCGCGGCGGATGTGGACGCGATGGCGTTCCCGTCGTGCTGGTTGCGGGCGTACTCCTCATCCCGGATCACTCGGTCCCGGGTGTCGGGGTCCAGGTCGGCCGGGTCAGCGGCGATCGCTTGCTGCCGGCGACCCTCGTGCAGCCGGGCCCGGTCGTGCTCGAGGACGGCCCGGTTGGCTTCCCGGTCAGCCGCCTCCAGCGCCTCCGTCCGGCCCTCGCCTCGAGCGGCGTCAACGTCGCCGGCGAGATCCGCGGCGAGTGTCTGCCACGACGTCCCGGGCGCCCAGCGGCGACCGGGACGGTCGGCCGACAGCTCGGCGTTGACGTGCTCCCAGGCCGCATCACGGGGCGTTGCCGGGTCGCGGCGCATCACGGCATCGACCGCGGCCGAGACCATCTCGCGCTGGTCCTGGCGCGGCGCGGCGGCGACGTGACGTGATGCGGCCTGGACTGCCTGCCACCGCTCCGTGGAGTTCCCGAACGGTCGTTCGGCCAGCTCCTGGTCGAGCAGAGCGGCACCGACCGGCGGCAGCACGCTGGACGGCACGCTCAGCTGACCGGCCAGGCCGTCCCGGTTGCGCTGGTACGCCTCGGCCGGGTCGCCCTCGGCGAGGCTGATCTGCCGGGTCGAGACGCCGTACGGCGCGAGCTGGGCCACGTCGTGCTCGGCGGCCTTGCGGCCGGCCTCGTCGTTGTCCAGCGCCGAGCGCACCCGCCCGTTGACCGCGCGTGCGGCCAGCAGCTCGGCTGCTTGATCGGTCAGGGCGGTGCCCATCGGCGCGACGCCGACGACCTTGCCCTCACCGGCGAGGTTGACCGCGGCGACGTCCATCATCCCCTCCACTCGGGTGACCTCAGCACCTTCGGGTGCCTCGGCCAGCCCGAGCAGCAGCCGGCTCTTGTCGAACGCGGCCGTCTGCGGGGTGTTGAGGTACTTCGGTGCGCCGTGCGCGCCGTCGGACAGGTCGCGGCCGGTGAACCCGACCAGCGCGCCGTCGGCGTGGTCGCGCACGCCCATAACGACCCGGTTGCGGAACACGTCGTTCACGCGCCCGGTGGAGTTCACCCGCGCCAGGCCGGCGGCGATGACTTCCTGCTCGGTCGCGCCCTGCTGCACCAGGTGATCGGTCAGCGCGCGCCACTCCGCCGGCGCGTACCCGGGCCGCATCGGTGAGTCCGGGCCCTCGAGCCCGTCACCGAACCGCGCCCGGACGTGCTCCTGAGCGGGCGAGCCTTGGTACTGGCCTGCGTAGAAGTCCTCCGCTTGCTGGTGCAGTTTGCACGATCCGCTCCCGCTGCGGGTCGTGCGCCTCTACGGACGGCTGTTCCGACGCGAGGCGTGACCGCAGGAAGGTCGCGGCCTCCTGTGATTCACCTTCGAGCACGTCGGGAAATGATGACCCGTGCACGGCGAGGTGTGCCCGCTCGAACGCCGCCGGGTCGAGGTTGCCCGCGGTATCAGCCCACTCGGGCTGATACCCCAGCCCGGGCCGGTCTGGGGTGTGCAGCTGCTCGGCGGGGACACTCGCGCCGGTCGAGGTGGGCACGAACCACTCACCCTGCTCGCCGCGGACCGCAGGCCCGGTGACCAGCACCGGCAGGTCGGCCTCTCCTGCCCGGAACACTGCCGGGACAGGCTCGTCCTCCGTTGAGTGGGCTACCCACCCGGCCGGACCACGGTCGGCGGCCGCGGCCGCAGCCGGGGCCTTGTCGACCGCGGCTGTCGTCGGGGCGAGGGCGTCGGTGGAGCCGGTCG